>JBLHPD010000019.1:0-39260 GCA_047624165.1 Clostridium sp.
GCCTTTTTTTTTATTTAAAAAATTTTAAGTAATAAAATTGTAATTTCTTTAACTTTTTTTTCATAAATTTAATATGAAGTATTTTGTGAGGTGAGTTTATGGAAAAGAAATTTTATAGAACAAAAGAAGCTATAGCGAGTAAGTTAGAATTACCAAGAGATATTGTATTAGATTTACCAATAATAACAATTTTGGCTAACAATGAAATTAATATAGAAAACCATAAGGGTGTAGTAATTTTTGAAGAAGGAGAAATAAAAATAAACTCTAATGTGGGTCCAATTTCGATATACGGTAAAAATTTTAAAATATTGTTTATAGGGGGGAACACAATAACTTTAAGTGGAAACTTTAAGTCTATTGTGTATGAGAGTCATGAATGATTTTAAAAAATACAAAAAAGGTACTATCACATTGGAAATTCAATCATTAATGCCAGAGAAATTTATAAATTTACTATGGAAAAAGGGTATTGTAGCTAAAAATATAACAAAAATCAATATTACAACAGTAGTTTTAGAAGTGAATTTGAGTGATTTTCATGAACTTAGCGAAGTTTCAAAGAGAACAAACACTAGATACAAAATTATAGGTAGGAATGGATTATCCTTTTTTTTAATGAAAGTAAGAGGTCGATCTGCGCTTTTACTGGGAGTGGTTTTGTTTGGAAGCGTAATATATTATTTATCTACATTTGTATGGAACATAGAAATTAATACAGAGAACTATATAAGCCCATATGAATTGCGTCAACAAATTAATGGGCTTGGAGTAAGACCCGGACTCAGAAAGAAAAATATAGATGTTTATGAGCTTGAAAATAAAATTACAAGAAGTAATGATGAAATAATGTGGGTAAAAGCTAGGATTGATGGTGTTAAGCTGAAAATTGATGTAATAGAAAGACAATCGCCACCTATTATAATTAGTGATCAATCACCACGAGATTTAATAGCCAATAAGGACGGTATAGTAGCTAGGATATTTACTACTGAAGGTACAGCCATTGTAAGTGATGGGGATATAGTGCAAAAGGGAGATATATTAGTTAAGGGGGAACAAGGTAAAGAAGGAAGCATTTACCCTGTACATGCGCAGGGAGAAGTTATAGCAAAAACATTTTACGAGGAGATAAAAGAAGTTCCATTATACAACCTGTCAAAGACTAAAACAGGAAATAGTATAAGTAATTTATATATTAAATTTGCAAATAAAAAAATATATCTAAAAAATAGCTTAATTCCTTATAGTAATTATGATAAAATAGAAAATAACAGTAAGTTTATAAATAAAGAAATCTACAATGAAATTGAAGAAAAAAACATACCTGTGGACGCAACTAAGGTAACAGAAGAAATATATTCTAATATATTGAGGGATTTAGACAAAAGTGTAAAGGTTATAGATAAAATTCAGGATGTGAAAAAGGAGAAAGATAAGTATTCGATAAGAGTGGTGGTTCTTGCTGAAGAAAACATTGTTGACCAGGAAAAATAGTAATTAAAGAAAAACAGTAACTAATATATTTTTATAAGTTACTCAAGATGAGAAGGTGGGGATAGGATATGAAAAATATTAGGGAGCTATTTGGGGTTAAATTGGGGTTTAATAAATCAGAGCCATATTTAATCTTTA
The DNA here is from genome assembly GCA_047624165.1 of Clostridium sp. Classification (GTDB taxonomy): domain Bacteria; phylum Bacillota; class Clostridia; order Clostridiales; family Clostridiaceae; genus Clostridium_AD. The sequence continues at coordinate 1,636 of JBLHPD010000019.1, forward strand.
TAGTTACTGCAGTTATAATGTATTCGATTTTAGTAACAGCTTTAGTTCCAAAGCAGTATACTCTAAATGTGGGGGATATTGCAAATATAGATATAAAAGCTTCTAGAGAAGTTGAAAATGAAATAGCAACAGAAAGTGATATAACTAAGGCTGTAGCATTGGTAGGGAAAAAAACAATTAAAATTGCAGTAAATGAGAAGGCAATAGAAAATATTGAAAAATTATTTACTACAGTCAGCCAGTTAAACACTAATGGGGTCTCTTCTGGAAAATCAGAAAAGGAAAAAATAGATTTACTCAAAGTGCAAAGTCCGGTTACTGATTTTTTTAATGAAAATTATCAAGTTTTAGTAAGATTGGATATTAAAGAAGCTAATGAATTAAAACTATTTCTTAAAAATACTATGACAACTGTTTATGATAAATTAACAATAAATGAAGATAAACCAGAAGAAATTATATTAGCAAAGGGTATGATTGTTGCACTTTTTAATAACTCTAATTTTAATAAGGATATTAGAACAATAGGTATATCTATTGCAAATGCACAAGTTTTTCCTAATACAAAGTATGATAAAGAAAAAACAAATTTGTTAATAGAGGAAGCTAGAAAAAGTGTTAAGCCTGTCATGATTAAAAAAGATCAGATTATTGTAAATGAGGGGGAACCAATAACCTCGCAGCAAAAGGCACTGCTAGAATCATTAGGGCTCCTAGACAATACTAACAATTTTGAATGGTCCTTATATTTAAGTTTAGCAGGACTCGTATGTATAGTGATCATGCTTCAATGGTTTTATTTGTATAAGTATCAACAGGAAATATTTAAGGATATAAAAAAATTAATTATGCTTAATATGCTTAGCATAATAGCTATATTACTAGCTCGAACACTAGGTATAATTTCATTATTTGTAATTCCACTAGCTTGCGTGCCCATGCTTATGACTATTTTAGTTAATGATGAAGTATCAATAGCTTTAAATATTCTTAACTGTATTTTAATTAGTGTTGCAGTTAATTTTAATTTTGATATTACTATATTAGCTGTACTGAACTCTATTACTGGGGTTATGTTACTCAAGAAAATGCAGCAAAGAAACGATATATTATATTCAGCAATATATATTGCAATGATAAATTTGGCGCTTTATCTTTCTATGGGGTTTTTACTAAGCAATAGTATAATTGAGGTGGTTAAAAAGGCAGGAATTGTTGCTCTTGCAAGTCTAATATCAGGAGTGCTTACCATAGGATTTTTACCGCTTTTTGAGAGCTTTTTTGATATAGTTACTACGGTAAAGCTCCTAGAACTATCGAATCCTAATCATCCACTACTAAAAAGGTTGCTTCTAGAAGCGCCGGGTACCTATCATCATTCTGTACTTGTAGCGAATCTTTCAGAGGTTGCGGCAGAAGCGGTTGGTGCTAATGCCGTTCTTGCCAGGGTCTCTGCGTATTATCATGATATTGGCAAAATAAAGAGACCTTATTTTTTCAAAGAAAATCAACTAGGAAATGATAATCCACATGATAAAATAACTCCGAATCTAAGTACGCTTATAATTATTTCGCATGTAAAGGATGGGGTAGAGCTTGCAAAAGAATTTAAAATACCTAAGGTAATACAAGATGTGATCAGGCAGCATCATGCCACGTCTTTAGTTAAGTATTTTTATGTAACTATGAAAAATTCTAGTGATAATCCAGATGAAATTAAAGAAGAGGATTTTAGATACCAGGGACCAAATCCTGAAAGCAAGGAAGCTGCAATTATAATGCTGTCGGATGTAGTGGAAGCGGCTGTAAGATCAATTCCCAATCCTACAAAAGGTAAAATTGAGGAAATGGTTAATAAACTAATAAAAAGTAGGCTTAATGAAGGACAATTAGATAATTGTGATTTAACACTGAAAGATTTAGAAAAGATTCGAGCGGCATTTTTGAAAGTGTTTTCAGGAATATACCATGAAAGAATAGAGTATCCAACGGACAAATGGCAAAAAACTAAGGAACAGGAAAACAAATAAAGGAGTAAAAATAAGTATGATTTATATAGATAATAGGCAAAATAAGATTGAAGTTACAAAAGAACTTGAAATCGTCATAAAAGATGTGATTGAGTATACGCTTTTCGAGGAAAAACTTTTTATAGACAATGAAGTAAGTGTTATATTTATTGACAATGAGGAGATTAGAAAAATAAATTTAGAGCATCGGAAGATAGATGAAATTACTGATGTACTATCTTTCCCTATGTTACATTACCCCAAAAATAAGGTGTTTAAAGATGTATATTTAAATTATAAATTTGATCAAAGCGATTTATATGAAGAGAGGCTAGTAATTGGAGACGTTGCATTATCTCTGGAAAAAGCGTTGCAGCAAAGTGAAGAGTTCGGACATTCCTTTACTCGTGAATGCGCTTATCTTACAGTACATTCAATTTTACATCTGCTAGGGTATGACCACATGGAACAAGTAGAGAAAAACATTATGAGAAAAAGAGAAGAAGAAATCTTGAAAAATTTTAAGATATCTAGATAAAATGGTGGTGAAGTATGAAAGTTAAAAAATTAGTTGATAGTTTTAATTATGCTATTGAAGGAATCATATACTCAATTCGCACACAAAGAAATATGAAGATACATATGATAGCTACAATAATAGTGCTTACTGCCGCGTTTTTTTTTGATTTGTCAAAGATAGAACTTTTGATTATAACTATAACTATAACTTTAGTTATAGTAGCTGAGATGATAAATACTGCTGTAGAATGTGCTATAGATGCTACAACAAATTTTTATCACCCACTTGCGAAAATCGCTAAAAATGTAGCTGCTGGTGCGGTGCTAGTAACTGCTATAAATTCAGTTTTAGTTGGTTATGTGATATTTTGGGGTAGAGTAACACCGTTTAATATGACAATTATGTCAAAGCTTAAAAAGTCTAACCCAGACATGATTTTTTTCATACTAGTTATAGTTTGTATTGCTACAGTGGTAGTCAAGGCGATTTATGGTGAAGGAACTCCACTTAGGGGTGGAATGCCAAGTGGTCATAGTACTATCGCTTTTTCAGTAGCCACAACTATAACATTACTAACTAAAGAACCTTTAATTATGGTATTATCTTATTTTATAGCTGTAATAGTAGCACAGAGTAGGGTTGATTCAGAAATACACTCTATATTAGAAGTGGTTTTTGGTGCGATTTTTGGGACTTTATTAACATTATTACTATTTAAAATCTTAGGATAATATACTTTTTTATTTCAGAAAATTATAATATTATTGAAATACTAATATTTAGTGATATAATTATTATACGTGAAAAATCGCTTGAAAATGTGGGTTTTGACGTATATGTTATTTTTTACGTATACAAAATTTGTTTACGTAAACGCGATGGCACTGTTAAATTATTTTTATAGGGGTGTTCTAATGGATTATAAAAAGTTAGCTAAAAGTGCAATAGATGCAAGAGAAAATGCCTATGTGCCATATTCAAACTTCAAGGTAGGTGCAGCCGTTATAACTTGCGATGGTTCAATATATACTGGATGCAATATAGAAAATGCTTCTTATGGTGCTACTAATTGCGCTGAAAGAACTGCAATTTTTAAAGCTGTATCTGAAGGTCATAAAAAAATTAAAGCTATTGCAATAGTTGGGGATATGTCAACCTATACCTATCCCTGTGGTATTTGTAGACAGGTCATAGTAGAATTTGCCGCATTGGATATCCATATTATATTAGTGAAAAATGAAGATGATTATATAATCAAGACTATGGAGGAAATTTTGCCTGGTGCATTTACCAAAGAAGATTTATTAAAATAAAATTTACTAAAGAAAATTTATTAAAGTAATATAGGAAATTTATACTATTTGCTTAAGATAACAAAAGGAGGATATATGTTTAAATCAGGATTCGTAACTATTATCGGAAGACCGAATGTAGGAAAATCTACATTAATAAACTACATTATGGGGGAGAAATTATCAATTGTGTCTAATAGACCCCAAACTACAAGAAATAATATACAAACAATTTTAACAACTAAGGATTCTCAAATAATATTTGTAGATACTCCAGGAATGCATAAACCTAGACATAAACTCGGAGAATATATGGTTAAAGTAGCACAACAATCTACTAGTGAAGTAGATGTGATATTATTTATAACCACACCAGGTGATGAAATTGAAGGTGGCGATATGCACATTCTCGAACAGCTAAAAAACTCAAATATTCCAGTATTTTTATTAGTTAACAAGATTGACGAGAATACTCAAGAGAGAGTTGCTAAAACTATTCAAAGTTATTCTCAGTATTTTAGCTTTAAAGAAGTAATACCAATAGCTGCTATAAAAGGTAAAAATGTTGACATAGTGACTAAACTTATAGCGGAGAATATTCCAGAGGGACCACTATATTACCCAGAAGATATGATCACAGATCAGCAAGAAAGATTTATTATAACTGAAATTATAAGAGAAAAGGCTTTGAAACTATTATCCCAGGAAGTGCCTCATGGAATCGCAGTAGAAATTATTTCCATGAAAAGAGATAAAAATAACCTTTATAATATTGAAGTTAACATGCTTTGTGAAAAAGATTCACATAAGGGCATAATAATTGGAAAAGGTGGAAAAACTCTAAAGCAAATTTCTACTTATGCAAGGCAAGATGTAATGAAATTTTTAGGAGAAAAAGTATATCTGAGATTATGGGTAAAGGTAAAGAAAGAATGGAGAGATACTTCAAGTATTTTGAAGGAGCTCGGGTATAAATAGGGGATGATTTTCTGCCAATTTTAAAAACTAGAGCTATTGTAATAAAGACTCAAGAGTTTAAAGAAAATGATAAGTTAGTATGGCTTTTTAGTGAGGATTTTGGCAAAATAACTGCTATAGCAAAGGGTGCGAGAAAAAATAAAAGTAAATATATAGCATCAACATTACCCTGCTGCTATGGAGAATTTGTACTATTCAAAGGTAGAAATTTATATACAATAAATGAAATAACAATTATAGATTCTTTTCAGCAATTGCTAAGGAATCTCGACACAATTACTTACGCATCATATTTTAATGAATTAATTGATATTGCACTTCCAAGTGATGAAGTTAATAAAGAACTTTTTAAAGATTTAGTCACTGCTTTTTATTTTATAAAAAATGATGCTGTTGATATAGAAATTTTAGCTAGGGCGTTTGAAACAAAACTGCTAAAGGCAACAGGTTATGAATTGAATTTTAGTCAATGTGTTAAATGTAGAAAGAAAATAACTATGTCTAATAATATTGATATGCAATCTTATGGTCCCATTTGTAAAGAATGTGAAAAGTTAAATAGTATATATATTTCAAACCCTACATATAATACATTGAAATTCATAAATAATTTTGGTATGGATAAAATTAATAGAATAGTTGTTTCGAAAACATCCAAGATTGAGTTATATAAAACCTTATCTTTTATTATTTCCCAAAATTACTCGAGAAGTCCAAGAAGTTTAGAAATGTATAATTATTTAACCGAATTTCAAAAGGAAAGTTAATAGGTGATGATTAATGGAATACAAGAATGATTAACAATTGTTGTAGTCTATGGAAAAATTATAAGGAGAGGATGATTTTAATGGCAGAAATTACACTAGAAAAGATTGATATTATTAAAGAACGAACAGGAGTTTCATACACTGATGCTAAGGAAGCGTTAGAAGAATGTGGTGGTGACTTAGTTAATGCACTTATTTACATCGAAGCAAAAGAAAACAAATCTGCTAAATTTAATATGGAAGAAATGTATAATACTAAGGATGAGTTTTTAGCAGCGATAAAGCAAATAGTGCGAAAAGGCAACGTTACAAGGATAAAAATCAAAAAAGATGATACTGTAGTTGTAGATATACCTGTTAATGCGGGTATTGCAGCAGGTGTATTTACTGGATTGTTTACGACTGCATTACCTGCGTTAATTGGTATAGGCGTATTAACTGCTGTACTCACAAGGGTTACTATTGAAATAACTAAAGCAGATGGTAGTGTAGAAGTAATCAACAGTATTATTAAAAATACTGTTGATGACGTAAGAGATAAAATGAGCGATATAAGTGAAGAGGTAAAAGAAAAATTTAACGAAAAAAGAGATAATTTTAGTAAAGATAGTAAAGATAACAAAGATGATAATAATGAAAATGTATACCAATATACAGTTAAGTTTGATAGCGAAAAAGAAGAGCAAGAAAAGGACCAAGAAGAAAAAGAATAGAAAGAATATTTTATTCTTAAATTTCTCACTTGAATTTAGTTAAATATCAATGTCCATAAAGCCAGCAAGTATTACTTGCTGGCTTTATGGACATTGAAGTAAATAACAAGTCAGCATACTAGCCTATCCTAGGCTAGTATATTTCGCGACTTACTTTGACTTGTTATTTATTTTCACGTACCTTATAGAGTCAATATTATTATTGAAAATTTATCAATAATAATAGAAATATGATCAAATTTCATGACATATTACAAAGATAACATTTAGAGAAAAATGGAGTAAATCTAAGAAAAATATACTAATGTGGGAATATTCTAAAATTTTAATGGGGAAAGCAATTTATAAACGCTACATTTTATTTTAATATTGTGGTACAATGTAAAAAATGGCATGTAAAATTTTAGCATAATAGAATTTATAACCGTTTATACTGCAAATGTATTCCATGTTTAGCAAGTTAAAAAAGAAAGAGGTGTGGAAAATAAAATTAACACCAAGACAAGAAGAAATAATAAGATTAGTTAAAGAAAATCCACCTATTACAAGTGAACGGCTAGCGAATAAGTTAGGTGTTACAAGGGCAGCTCTAAGACCAGATTTGGCAATACTTACGATGACAGGCATTTTAGAAGCAAGGCCCAAGGTAGGATATATGTATTCAAAGAAACCCTCTTACAGTCTAGTTTATGATTATATAAGAAATATTAAGGTTAATGATGTAATGTCAAAACCTATAATGGTAACAGAAGAAACCATGGTTTACGATGCTATAGTACATTTGTTTTTAAATGATGTTGGTACATTATTTGTACACAATAATGGCAGTTTAGTTGGAGCTGTGTCTAGAAAAGATTTTCTTAAAATTGCTATGGGTGGCACAGATATGCATAAAGTACCTGTAGGAATTATAATGACTAGAATGCCGAACATAGTGCTTGTTGAAAAAGAAGATAGTGTTTATTTAGCCGCACAAAAAATTATAGAGCACGAAGTAGATAGCTTGCCTGTGGTAGATAGAAAATTTGAAAATGGGAAAGAAACATTTCAAATTGTGGGCAAAATATCAAAAACTAATATCACAAGATTATTTGTTAAAATGGGGGAAAATGGCTAAATAACTAAAGTGAGTGAATATGGGTACTTAATTGCCCCATGTGGGACATTTTTATACCCATTATCATATATAATTCATAATAAAAGGGGTTGTATCGAATGGCAAATAAAAAATATGTATATCTTTTTAGTGAAGGTAATGCTTCAATGAAAAATCTTTTAGGTGGAAAAGGTGCAAATCTTGCAGAAATGACAAATATTGGTATTCCAGTACCACAGGGATTCACAGTTACTACTGAAGCTTGTAATAAATACTATGAAGATGGTCAATTAATCGCAACAGAAATTGTTACTGAAATCAACAATAAAATGACTGAACTTGAAAAAATCACAGGAAAGAAATTTGGAAGTTTAGAAAATCCATTGCTTGTATCAGTTAGATCTGGAGCTAGAGCATCAATGCCAGGTATGATGGATACAATTTTAAATCTTGGATTAAATGATGCTACAGTAGAAGTTATGGCGAAATTAACAAATAACCCAAGATTTGCTTATGACTCTTACAGAAGATTTATCCAAATGTTTGCTGACGTTGTTATGGGCGTTGAAAAAAGAAACTTTGAAAACATAATGGATAAGATGAAAGAAGCAAAAGGCGTAAAATTTGATACAGAACTAGATGCTATCGATTTAAAGGAATTAGTTAAACAATTTAAAATGTTTTATAAAAAAGATAAAGGTGAAGATTTTCCAAGTGACCCAGGTAGCCAATTAATAGAGGCCATTAAGGCAGTATTTGGATCATGGGATAATCCTCGAGCTAATGTATATAGAAGATTAAATGATATTCCAGGGGATTGGGGAACTGCAGTAAGTGTTCAAGAAATGGTATTTGGTAACAAAGGAGAAACATCAGGAACGGGTGTTGCCTTCTCAAGAAATCCATCTACTGGACAAAAAGGAATATATGCTGAGTACTTAATGAATGCACAAGGTGAAGATGTTGTTGCAGGGATAAGAACACCACAAGAGATATCACAGCTAAAAAAAGATATGCCCAAAGTATATGACCAGTTTATGACAATTGTAAATACTCTTGAAAATCATTATAAAGATATGCAAGACATGGAGTTTACAATTGAAGATGGTAAATTATACTTCCTACAAACAAGAAACGGAAAGAGAACTGCACAAGCAGCACTCAAAATTGCCGTGGAACTTGTTGAAGATGGAATGCTTACAAAGACAGAAGCTATGATGAAGGTTGAACCAAAGCAACTAGATACATTACTTCATCCTAATTTTGATACAGAAGAATTAAAGAACTCTACAGTAATAGCTAAAGGTTTGCCAGCATCTCCTGGGGCTGCTTGTGGAAAAGTTTGTTTTACAGCTGAAGATGCAAAAGCTAAACATGAACTTGGAGAAAAAGTTATTCTTGTAAGGCTTGAAACTTCACCAGAGGATATTGAAGGCATGATTGCTTCAGAAGGTATCCTAACAGTAAGAGGTGGAATGACATCTCATGCAGCGGTCGTTGCAAGAGGAATGGGTACATGCTGTGTTGCTGGTTGCGGAGATATAAAAGTTAACGAAGAGACTAAGACCTTCCAAATTGGACAAACGGTATATCACGAGGGTGACTTTATTTCAATGGATGGAAGTACAGGAAATGTATATGCTGGTGTAATTAAAACAGTTGAACCTGAAATAAGTGGTTATTTTGAAACATTTATGGGCTGGGCTGATGAAATAAGAAGTTTAAAAGTTAGAACTAATGCTGATACTCCTAGAGATACGGCGCAAGCAGTTAAATATGGAGCTGAAGGTATAGGGTTATGCAGAACAGAGCATATGTTCTTTGATGCTGATAGAATAATGGGTATAAGAGAAATGATTGTTGCTAAAGATGAAGCGAAAAGAAGAGTGGCTCTTGCAAAATTATTACCAATGCAAAGAGAAGACTTTATAGGAATCTATGAAGAACTTCAGGAAAGACCAGCTACAATCAGATTCTTAGATCCACCACTACATGAATTTTTACCACATGATGATGAAGATATAAAAGAATTAGCAAATGAAATGGGAATAACTTTTGAAGATTTAAAAGCTACTGTTGAGTCATTACATGAATTCAACCCAATGATGGGACATAGAGGATGTAGACTTGCAGTATCATATCCAGAAATAGCTGAAATGCAAACTAGAGCTGTTATTGAAGCTGCCATAGATGTTAAGACTAGAAAAGGATATAATATTGTTCCAGAAATTATGATTCCACTAGTTGGAGAAGTTAAAGAGTTAAAATATGTTAAAGACATAGTAGTAAGAATAGCTGATGAAATCATAGCCTCAAGTGGCAGTGATTTGAAATATATGGTTGGTACAATGATTGAAATACCAAGAGCAGCACTTACAGCTGATTTAATAGCAAAGGAAGCAGAATTCTTCTCATTTGGAACAAATGATTTAACTCAAATGACTTTTGGATTCTCAAGAGATGATGCTGCAAGTTTCTTGAAGGATTACTATGAAAAGAAAGTTTTTGAATTTGATCCATTCCAGAAATTAGATCAAATAGGAGTAGGTAAGCTTGTTAAAATGGCTGTTGAACTTGGGCGGGAAACTAGGCCAAACATAAAACTTGGAATATGCGGAGAACACGGTGGAGATCCATCTTCTGTTGAATTCTGTCACAATGTTGGACTTGATTATGTATCATGCTCACCATTTAGAGTTCCAGTTGCAAGGCTCGCAGCTGCTCAAGCTGAAGTAAATAATCCAAGAAAAAAATAGTGTTTTCTACTTAAAATAATTAAAATAAAAAGCCGCTGCTTGCAGTGGCTTTTTATTTTTAATTAATCTATTTTGAATTTATTTTCAATATAGAGTTTAAGTCCTTCAACAAATTCTAATTGATAGTTATTCTTGTTAGTTGCGCTATCTAGTAGCCTTAAGAAGGCTTTTTTATTGCACTTATTAATATTACCATAATAATCTCTTGATATTTTCCAGTACCTCTGGGGGAAAGCTAAATAAACAAGAACATATTTATAATCATCCAAGGTTAAAGGTAGAATTTCATCATATAATTCTAGAAAACTTATGGCAAGCTCTAAATTCCATTTTGTGCTGTCTCTTTTTAGTAATCGCCTTAAACAATATGATATGTCATGGGCACAATAATCATTTCTACATTTATCAAAATCAATTACCCATATTTGATTATTAGTATCAAAGATAATGTTTTTATTAACATAGTCGAGATGACATAATGACTTTGTAAGATTACTTTGGTTAATATCATAAGCGATGGTTGCAGAGTAATGTGCTAGTTTACTACCTGAATCAAAATGATCAAGATATAGCTTTGAGAAAGAATCATCATATTTATAAGCTAAATTAGAGAAATTAAGAAGGCTCTCATAGTGCTTATATATGGATGTACCCAAAGTACTGTAGTCCTCCTTTAATGAACTACCGAGCATAGGTTTAAAATTAATACTTACCTTGTGCATATTTGCGAGATTGGTACTGCATGCTAGTACATGGTCAATATTATCGTAGTCGCATTTAGTTCCAATGACCCAGGGGGTAAGTATAAATAGCATATTATTATAGTTTACAAATCTGCTATTAGTATTTGTTTTAAGTATACGAGGTACACGGATATTATTTCTATATAACCATTCTATAGCTGAATACACAAATAATAAATCTTTTACAGAATAATAAACTTTTTTCAAGCAATAGCAATCATCGTAGTATTGCACTTTATATACAGCTCTTTGTTTATCTGTATCTTTAAATTTAATTTGCGATATATCAGCATCAGCTAAGTTATATTGAGGCAGAATGTATTTTTTTACATTTTCTTCAGATAATAAGGTTATGTTATTAAAGTTTTTAGCCGTGGAGGGCATCTTAACACTCCTAAAAAATTATTACATTATTAGAATATTAATAAATTTTCTATATTATACGTTTAATAATAAAAAAGGGAAATTAATTTCATTTGTAGAATACTAACTAATGTATCTTTAAAAAAATAATAGCAAGAGTAACCACCAATTGTTTTTTTCGGAGATGCCTAAATTAAAGATAATTTAAATAATTACAGAGATAGTTTTAAATTTAGGAGGAAATTTATGAATATTCGCCAAAAAATAGAAGCTAATGAAGGTAATAGCATTATACGATATGGCGCGTTATCCCTAAATTCAAAGGGACGGAGTGTATTAGAAGATAAGGATGAGGTAAGAACCTGTTATATGGTGGACGGAGATAGGATAATACATAGTAAATCCTTTAGGAGACTTAAGCATAAAACTCAAGTATATATAAAAACTAGCAGTGATCACTATAGAACAAGATTAACACATACATTAGAAGTTGCGCAGATAGCTAAAACTATAGGGAGAGGTATAGGATTAAATGGGGATCTAATAGAAGCTATAGCAATGGGTCACGATATAGGGCATGTACCCTTTGCTCATAATGGTGAAGAGGTGCTTAATGATATTTTGCCTGGAGGGTTTAGACACAACGAAAATAGTATTAGAGTGCTCACAAAAATAGAAAAATTAGGTGCGGGACTTAATTTAAGCGTGGAAGTATTAGATGGGATTATTAACCATAGCGGTCTTACTTCAAAAATTGGGAAGGCTTCAACCTTAGAAGGGCAGGTAGTTAGGTATAGCGACAAGATTGCATACGTTAATCATGACATAGACGACTCCATAAGGGCGGGATTATTAGTGGGTTCAATGCTGCCTAAAAGTGCTACGGCAAGGTTAGGTATAAATCACGGCAAGCGAATAGATACTTTAGTGAAAGATTGTATTTATAACACATTAAATAACTTAGATAAGGGCATTATAGGCGTATCGCTTAGTGAAAGCGTTGATAGGGCATTAAAAGATTTAAGAGATTTTATGTTTAAAAGTATATACAAAGGTGAAATATTAAAAATAGAAAGAGAAAAAGCAAAATTCGTGGTAACGCAGGTATTTACATATTACTATAACAATCCACAGGCAATGCCGGACTTTTACAAAAGTATAGTCGAGGAAGAAGGCTTATATATAGGGGTAGCAGATTATATTTCTGGCATGAGTGATGATTACTGTTTAATGCTTTTTAATAATATATATGTGCCTAAAGTTGTTATATATTAAATTTTGAGAATAAACTATTACTTCTTTTGGAAAAAAAATTAACCGGAAATTTATAAAAAAAAAATAAAAAATACAAATATTGAAGGAATTTTGTGTTTTATAAAGAATATATTATATGCAAACATAATTATTATTAATAAAAGTGGATTTAAAGAAGGATAATACACTTTTTTGTCGAATAAAAATATATTGTGAATTTATATAAGTAAGGTGGTAATAATCTATTGATTGCTGAAGATGTCATCCGGAAAATAAAGGAACAAAATGATATTGTGGATGTAATATCTGAAAGAGTTAAACTTAAAAAAGCGGGAAGGAATTATACTGGCCTTTGTCCTTTTCATAATGAGAAGAGTCCGTCTTTCACTGTATCCCAGGATAAGCAAATTTATAAATGCTTTGGATGCGGTGAAGCTGGGAATGTAATTAGCTATATTATGAAGGATAGGAATGTAACTTTTCCGCAGGCAGCAAGTATACTCGCTGAAAGAGCTAATATTAGTATAGAAATAGATAATGAAGAAATGATTGTACAAAAGGACATGCATAATAAAATGTACAATATTAATGTTGAGGCGGCTAGGTATTTTTATGATAATTTAAGAAAGGATAAGAAAGCCTCTTCATATTTCACAAACAGAGGTATAGCTGAAGCTACTATGAAGAAATTTGGTTTAGGATTTTCCTTTGATAAATGGGATGGATTATTATTATTCCTAAAAAAGAAAGGTTACTCAGAACTCGATTTATTTAATATAGGATTAATTGCTAAAAGTCCTAAAGGGTCATATTATGATAGATTTAGAAATAGAATAATGTTTCCTGTATTTGATTTTAAAGGTAGTGTCATTGGATTTGGAGGACGGGTTTTAGATGATTCAAAACCTAAATATCTTAATTCACCAGATACTCCATTATTTCATAAAGGATTACACCTTTATGGATTGAATTTTGTAATCAAAAATAATAAATCTCGAACAATAATAATTGTAGAGGGATATATGGATTGTATTTCACTTCATCAACATGGATTCTCAAATGTTGTTGCCTCGCTGGGTACAGCACTTACTATTAACCAAGCAAAATTATTGAAAAAACATGTAGATACAGTTATTATTTCATTTGATGCTGATTTTGCAGGAGAGGCTGCTACTTTAAGGGGACTAGAGATATTAAGAAATGAAGGATTTGATTTAAGGGTGCTTATAATTCCAAAAGGTAAGGATCCTGATGAATTTATAAAAAACAATGGAAAAGAGGCTTTTCAGAAATTAGTCGATGCTGCTCTTCTTTTAATAGATTATAGACTTAAAAGAGCAGGGGATGGAATAAATTTTTCAAATAGTGAAATGATAATAAAGTATGTTAAAAAGGTTACTGAAATTATTACAGATTTAGATCCTGTTGAAAAAGATGTCTATATAAAAAAGATTTCTGAGGATACAGGTATCAAAGAACAAGCATTATATGACTTATTAAGTGAAGAAATCAATAAAAAATCAAAAAAAATGCAAAAAATGAATATACAACAGGATTTTGGACAAAAATTATATTTAGAACCAGCTTATATTAAGGCTGAAAGAAATTTATTGAAATTTATGTTTATAAATGAAGAAAATTGTGATTATATTACAGAAAACATGCCCATAGAGCAATTAGTACTGCAAAGTCATAAAAGTATATATACATTGATTGTTGAGTATAAAAACTTAAATAAAGATGAAAAAATTAAAAATATTGAATTTAGATGTAATGACATAGAGTGTACAAAAGAATGGATAAATACTATGGAAATTGAGATTTCGTGCGATGAAGAGGAATATAAAAAACTTATAAATGATTGCATAAAACAAGTGAAAAAATTCAAATTAGAGGAGTCGAAAAAAGAAATTATGAATAAAATTAAACAATATGAATCAAAAGGCCTGCTAGAAGAATCTATAAAACTTGCACAAAAACTTTTAGAGCTACAAAAGAATATAAAACAATTATAGTATTTAGAAAGGAGGTAATATGATGAAGGATAAAAGTACAAAAATGACTATAGTCAAAAATCTTATTGAAAAAGGGAAGAAAAAAGGATCATTAACTTATAAAGAAGTAATGGATGAACTTTATGAAGTAGAATTGAGTCCAGAACAAATAGAAAAGGTTTATGAAGTTTTAGAATCCATGGAGATAGATGTTATTGGGGATATGCATCAAGCGGCTGCACCTGCGACAGGAGCTCAAGCTGAGACTGAACCAGAAACTGAGGAACTTGATGTTAGTATACCAGAAGGTATTTCTATAGACGACCCAGTTCGAATGTATTTAAAAGAAATAGGAAAAGTTTCATTATTGTCATCAGCGGAGGAAATTGATCTTGCTAAAAGAAATGAAGAAGGAGATCTAGCTGCTAAGAAAAAACTAGCAGAGGCTAACTTAAGACTCGTAGTAAGTATAGCTAAGAGATATGTTGGACGTGGAATGTTATTCTTAGATCTTATTCAGGAAGGTAATTTAGGACTAATAAAAGCTGTAGAAAAATATGACTATAGAAAAGGTTTTAAATTCAGTACTTATGCAACGTGGTGGATTAGGCAGGCAATAACAAGAGCAATAGCCGATCAAGCAAGAACTATAAGAATACCAGTGCATATGGTTGAAACTATAAATAAGCTTATTAGAGTTTCGAGGCAATTGCTACAAGAACTTGGGCGTGAGCCTCAACCAGATGAAGTCGCTGAAAAAATGGAAATGCCAGTTGGGAAAGTTCGCGAAATTATGAAAATTGCACAAGAACCAGTTTCTCTTGAAACCCCTATAGGTGAAGAAGAAGATAGTCATTTAGGTGATTTTATTCCAGATGATGATGCTCTAGCACCAGCAGAAGCGGCAGCATTCACAATGCTTAAAGAACAGCTGATAAATGTTTTAGATACTTTGACGCCTAGAGAAGAAAAAGTTTTAAGATTAAGATTTGGACTAGATGATGGACGCGCAAGGACCCTCGAGGAAGTTGGAAAAGAGTTTAACGTAACTCGCGAGAGAATTAGGCAGATTGAAGCCAAAGCACTGCGTAAATTAAGACACCCAAGTAGAAGTAAAAAATTAAAAGATTATTTAGATTAGAATAGCTTATTAATAAGAGTAGAATATCTTATTAATAAGAGTAAAACAGCTTATTAATAAGAGGAGAACAACTTATTAATAAGCTGTTTTTTATGTTCATGTAAAATTATGGTTAAGCACTTACAAGTTAGATTTAAATATGATATAATAGCCCTTGAGAAGGTGATTAGGTGGAGAGTTATGCATCAAAGCGAGGACGCGGGTTAGTATCTATGCTACTCATGACTGTATTATATAATATATCAATCTTAATATTACTGAAATTTACTAATTCCTACATTGTAGATAGTCTATTAAAGCTTCTATTAGTGGCTTGTAATATATATCAAGTATACTACATTGTGATTTATGTATCCGTTAAATGCACTATTGATGACAAAAATATTGTAATTTATTCTATTGGGTCATTAAAAAAAGTAATTGTACCATTAACTGAGATTGATGGGTATTCTATGTCAACGGGTACAATTAAAGGAGTTAAACTTTATGGTATATCCTCTAGTAGCTTCGCAATGGGTAAATTTATAATTGATAAAATTGGAATATCTAGAATGTTTGTTACAGATAATAAAAAAATTTTTTATATAAAAACTAAAGATATAAATTATGCAATTTCACCTTTGGATTATAAAAAATTCGAAGAAACTCTAATATATCACGGTGTGCAGTCAGCCATTTGGAAATATAAAGTAAATAATAGCTATAACCTTCATAAAGACAAGCACTTTATTATACCTTTAATTATAGTAAGTATGGTAATATTAATATTAACCCTGAATCCATTTATATTATATTTAAAAGATATGATACCTAATACTATGCCATTAAACTTTGATGCAAAGTTTAACCCAATAAAAATAGGTACAGGGCAACAATTTGCATTTACCCAAATGATATACGGTGTATTAAATATGGCTTTACTTTTTTGTATGTATTATGCAAGCTATTTTTGTGCGAAATATGATAGAAAATCAGCATATAAAAATATTTATGTGTCACTAATTGTGGCAACGATATTTTTAATTATGCAGTTTAAAATACTAATTAATTTTAGATAAGGATGAAAACTATGGAACTCAGTATAAGATTAAAAGCAATTGCAAGTATGATAGAAGAATGTAATAGTATTATAGATGTAGGGACGGATCATGGTTATGTTCCTATTTATTTAGTCAAAAACGGTGTGATAAAAAACGCTATTGCATCTGATATAAACAGGGGACCCGTTGAGAAAGCCAAACACAATATCACTTTAAATAATGTTGCGAGTCAAATTACTTGTAGACTCGGGAGTGGACTTTCTACAGTGAAAAAGGAAGAAGTCCAGGTAGCTATTATTGCAGGAATGGGCGGTAATTTAATAAGAGATATCTTAGAAGCTGACTTAGATGTTGTTAAACACTTTAAATATATGGTGCTTCAACCAGTTCAGAATGCCGAGGTTTTAAGGGAGTATTTGTATAGTAGTGGCTATGATATCATTGATGAAGAAATATGCTCGGATGATGGTAAGTTTTATGAAATTATTAAGGTGAAATATAATACTAAATTAGTAGAAGTAGATAGTATATATTATGAGATAAGTAAAATATTATTAGATAAAAAAAGCTTAATAATGCAAAGATTTATAGAGTATAAATTACAAAAATATTCAAAGGTATATGATACTTTAAATGATGATACAATTTTATCGAAAAATAGGAAAGAGCAGCTTTATCATATTATAATCAGAATTAAGGAGTTTTTAAAATGGTTTTAAAAGTAAGAACTATTGAGCATATTATGGAGAAGTTCGCTAGTCCTATACTAAAAGAAGATTATGATAATGTAGGACTCATGGTTGGGGACAAAGATGCGGAGGTTACAAAAATTTTAATTGCATTAGATTGCACAATGGATGTAATTCGAGAGGCAGTGGATAGTGGATGTAATTTTATATTGACTCATCATCCTCTTCTTTTCATTAAACCTAAAACTATTACTACAGACACATTAGTAGGTAGAAAAATTATTGATTTAATTGTGAATGGTATAAATGTATACTCCAGTCATACAAATTTAGATTCTGCGCGTGGTGGTTTAAATGATATTGCGACTGAAATTTTAGGATTTACTAAATATACGATTATTGAGCCAACAAAAAAAATGGATTACGACGAATGTCATTCAGGGCTTGGTAGATTAGTTTTCCTTAATGAACCTATAAAGCTCGTAGAATTATGTGAAAAAGTAAAAAAAACATTTAACGCAGAATTTATAAGATATGTTGGTTCTGATAATGATTTAATAAAAACTATTGCTATTATAAATGGAAGTGGTGAAGATTTTTTTAATGAGAGCATAGAAATGGGTGCAGATTGTATTATTACAGGAGATACTAAATATCATCATGTTAGTGATTTAAAAGAGCAAAATATAGCGCTAATTGATGCGGGTCATTTTGCAACAGAGTGGAATCCGTTTAAAATATTTGGAGAAAAATTCAAAAAACAATTGTTAGAAAAGGGATATGACAATGAAATTATAATTTCGAAACATACACAGGATCCATACAAAACTAAGTAGTAAAAAAATACCATTGATTTTGTTTTAATAGTATGATATCATTGGTTTTGCGAGTAAGCCAGACAATCGCTGCTTAATATTGCATGCAATAATTCAGGAGAGGAAAGTCCGGGCTCCATAGGGCATGGTGCTGGGTAACACCCAGTGAAGGTAACTTTAAGGACAGTGCAACAGAGATATACCGCTAAAGGTATTCTAATGGGTTAGCTTGCTAAACTATTAGGATATACTAGCAAGGATGGAAAGGCGAGGTAAGAGCTCACCAGCGCAATGGCGACTTTGCGGCTATGTAAACCCCACTTGGAGCAAGATCGAATAGGAGAACATTTTGGGACTGCCCGTCTCGTTCTCGGGTGTATCGCTTGAGCCTCTTGGTAACAATTGGCCTAGATAGATGATTGTCTAATACAGAACTCGGCTTATAGGTTTAGTCGCACCATGAAAACACTATGTTTAACGCATAGTGTTTTTTATTTTGCCACCGCTTTTTCACCCAAAATATTATTTAAGTAACTATATTAATAAAATGGAAATTTTTTAAAGTGTAAAAATTGTCGCATAAAGGGTAATAAAAGCTGTATTAATATACTTTAAAATATGGTAATATGTAAAAGTGTTACATTTTATATGTATTTTGTATATAAGGTGCTTATTTTATGACATAGAAATTTAAATGAGTATTTATTAAAAAATAAGACAATGCAGGAGAAATACTTTAATAACTGGATAATAGCACAATATCTATAATAATATCTATATTCGTGTGCGAATATTATAACACAATTAAAAAAACATCAACTAAGGATTTTATTGATTCTCAAAAGTGTAAACTGAAAGGCGATGTCATATGAAAGATAAATTGTACGAACAGGTAACAGAGCCATTTGAATTGAGACTTAAAGAAAGCGAAGAGAAATCAGAATGGCCAAAAAAGTTAATTATTGCAAATAATATGCTTACCTTTCAAAATGAAGAAAAAGGTAAAAGGATACAAGCGTTAATAGTTGCTAATAAGGCACAGGGAGAATTTCTTGTTAATATATCTCATGAACTTAAAACACCATTAAATGTTATTTTTTCAACAGCTCAGTTATTTGATATGTATTGCAAGAGTGGTTTATTAAATGAAAAGAAGGATTCGATTATTAAATATATTGATGTAATGAAACTAAACTCCTATAGATTATCTAAACTTATTAATAATATAGTTGATATATCAAAAATTGAAGCTGGATTCTTTAAATTGAACTTATCAAATAACAATATAATCAAAGTTGTAGAAGAAATAGTGATGTCTGTAACTACTTTGACTGAAAGTAAAGGATTAAACATTATTTTTGATACAGACATAGAAGTGAAAATTATTGCTTGTGATACAGAAAAGGTTGAGAGAATAGTATTAAATCTTTTGTCAAATGCCATAAAATTTTCAGATGAAGGTGATGAAATATTTGTAGATATTAAGGATCAGAATGAATTTGTTGAAATATCAGTAAAAGATACTGGTATTGGCATTGAAGCTGAGCACTTAGGTATGATATTTGATAGATTTAAGCAGGTAGACAAATCTCTATCAAGAAATAGAGAAGGTACGGGTGTTGGTTTAAGTTTAGTTAAATCTATTGTAGAATTACATGGTGGTAGTATATATGTTGAAAGTGAATTTGGGAAAGGAAGTAAGTTTACAGTTACGCTCCCTTCAATAAAGGTACAAGAGGAAAATATGATATATAATAGCGAAGTGAAAAATGGGAATCAAAGTATAAAAGTTGAATTTTCAGATATTTATTTGTAATATGACACTTTATAGATGTAAGATTTTGAGGTTGAAATATGATAATTATGAATAAACTTAGATAAGTTTTATTCATTTATTTAATAAAAAAAGTTAGATATTATTAAATGCTTAAGTGAGGTTTATAAAAATGGTAAAAAATAATTTGTATACAATTTTGGTAGTTGATGACTATCAAAATAATTTATTTACTGCAAAGGCTCTTATTGAAGAGCATATAGATGCTAAAGTGGTCGTGGCAGATACTTCCACAAAAGCATTGCAAGCGCTTATAAATCATTCCGTGGATTTAATTATTTTAGATGTGCATATGGATAGAGGAATGGATGGTTTTGAACTAGCGAAAATCATAAAAAGTAGAAAAAAGACAGAGAACATTCCCATTGTATTTCTAACTGCGTCTTGTATAAATGAGGAGTTTAAGAAAAAAGGTTTCGAAATAGGAGCAGTAGATTATCTTACTAAACCTATTGATGACTTTTTACTTATAAATAGAATAAATGTTTACTTAAAGCTTATTGAAAAAGAAAGAAAAATGAATATACTTCTACAAGAGCAAGCTAAAGAATTAAAAAGAGCTAAAGATGTAGCAGAAGCAGCTAATGAAGCTAATGATATGTTTCTTGCAAATATATCTCATGAACTTAGAACTCCTTTGAATGTTTTGCTTGGTGCAACACAAATAACAAAATATCATCTTGAAAATGATGAAGTTTTAGATAAAGAAAAAATGAAGAAAAATGCAAAAATACAGCTTCAAAATTGCTATAGGCTTATAAGATTAGTTAACAACCTGATAGATATTACAAAAATAGATTCTGGTAACTTTTCTCTTAATATATCAGCCTGTAACATTATTGAGATAGTGGAGAACATTGTAAAATCAGTAGTGAAATATGCAGCATTAAAAAACATTGAAATAATATTTGATACGGATGTTGAAGAAGTAATACTTGCATGTGATTTTGATGCTATTGAAAGAATTGTGTTAAATCTTTTATCCAATGCTACCAAGTTTACCCCGAGAGATGGAAATATATTTGTAAATATTGGTAATCGCAATAATTCAATTCAAATAAGAGTAAAAGATTCAGGAATAGGAATTTCAAAGGATAAATACAAGATGATCTTTGAAAGATTCAAGCAAGTGGACAACCTCTTTACGAGAAATTGCGAGGGCAGCGGCATTGGACTAAACCTTGTGAAGTCTCTAATTGAAATGCATGACGGAACTATTGAAGTTAATAGTGAATATCTAAAGGGAAGTGAATTTATTGTTAAAATTCCAATTAGTGAAATCAGTAATGATCAAATTGCTCGAAGTGATTCTACTAATATTTTCACTGATGTAATTTCAAAAACTGATATAGAGTTTTCTGATATCTACTTTTAGGGGGTGGGACTAATGAAGAATTTCTTATCAATGGTACTTATTACAGTAATGACAATGTCTTTATTATCTGGATGTGCACCAAAAAAAAATTTATCACCAAAAGTTACAAGAAAGATTAAGATTGGTGTTTGTATTTCCGACATTAATATCAAGTTTTCGTCTTATTTGCTTAATGAAATGAAGAACTACTCAAAGTCTTTAAATGATGTTGAAGTGGAATATGTGGACTCAAAACATGATTCTAATATAGAATTGTCTGAGGTTAAAAACTTCATTTCGAAGGGAGTAGATGCCATAGTTGTTCAACCAGTTGATACAGATTCATCAAAGAGCGTAACAGACATTGCAAAAGCAGCTAAGGTTCCAATTATCAGTATAAGCACACCATTTGCAAACCAAAATGATGCAGCATGTTATATAACTTCTGACTCAAAACAGTCAGGCACTTTGGAAATGGAATACCTTGCAAAGAAAATGGATTTTAAGGGAAACGTTGCAATTATGTTGGGAACGATTGGGCAAGAACAACAAAGATTAATAACTCAAAGCTTCCATAACGTAATAGCAAAATATCCTAACATGAAAATTGTCGCGGAGCAAACAGCTGAGTGGGACAGGGCTAAAGGTATGGCTCTAATGGAAGACTGGATTCAATCTGGTAAAAAGATTGATGTTGTAGCTTCCAGCAACGATGAAATGGCAATAGGAGCATTAACAGCAATTGACGCAACAGGAAAACTTAGCAAGATAACTGTAGGTGGTATACATGCCATGCCTGAAGCTCTTAATTACTTAAAAAGTGGTAAATTAGCTGTTACAGTATTCCAGGATGCAACATCACAAGGCACGTGTGCTGTAGAAACTGCAGTTAAATTAGCTAAGGGTGAAAACGTAGAAAAGACAATAATATTTCCATATGAATTAGTTGTACCAAAAGATGCAGATAAATATATAGCCAAATGGAAGGAATAAAAATATTAGTGATGATTTAAGGAGGAATTTATGGACATTTTTAAAAACATTAGTATAAAGAAAAGATTTGTTATATTGGTTATTATCTGTATTACAGCATTTATTGGATTTGGTACCTTTACTTTAACTGGACTTAATAATTTGCAAAAAATAACTCAAAATTTATATAATCAATCATCAAAAGTTTCCGAAGCAGCAGTTAAAGGGAGATTAAATTTGGTTAATATTAAAAGTTCGCTAAAGGATGTAATTTTATTGTCAAATAGCAGTGCGATTCAAATAGAAATTGACAAGGTTACTCAATACGAGAGTGATTTGCAAAAAAATTTAGATGCTATAGGACAAAATACCGTTGATGCTAATACGAAAAGAAATTTACAAGACGCTAATAATCTTCTTTCAAAATGGTGGCAGCCACAAAGGGAGAAAATTATTAAATATGTCCTAGCAGGCAAAAAAGCTGATGCAATAAATGTATCTCAAGGAATAAGTTCAGATTTTGTTGATCAGCTTGAGCTTGATCTTAATAATATATATTTGACTTCTTCAAATAATTCAATCAGTTTAATAGAAGAAGCAGATAGACTGCAATCTTCACAGAGAATAACCTTAATTTTAACATTAGTAATTTTAATAAGTATACTAACATTAGCATTTATTATGGTTATAAGAAGCATTTTAGATCCTATTAAAAGATTAAAAGAACATATGGTTAAAACAACAAATTCAGGAAATTTAGAAGAATTTGAAATGACACAAAAAAATGAAATTTGTGCACTGGCTGAAGATTATAATATATTGATAAATAAATTAAAGAATGAATTTTGGATAAATGATAATTTAAATTCATTAAATGATGAAATGGAAGGTAACTTATCCGTAAAAGAATTGACTCGAAGGGCAATAAATTTTTTATCTAGATCATTAGATTCTGGCAATGGAACATTTTATATACATAATAAAGAAAATAAACTTATGCTAAATTCCTCCTTTGCTTTTACAGAAAGACAGAGATTATCTAATATATACGAGCTTGGTGAGGGAGTAGTTGGACAAGTAGCTTTAGAGAAAAAGCCTATACTTCTTAAAAATGTACGTAAAACAGACGCAGCAATTTGTACTGGAACAATTTATGAAGCTCCTCTTAATGTCTATGCTTTTCCATTAATTTATGAGGATGAAGTATATGGAGTTGTTGAGTTATCATCTTTTGAAACTTTTAATAAATTAAAACAGGAATTTATAGAAGCAGCAAGTAACGTTATTGCAATAAACTTATATACTACAATTCAAAATCAAAGAATTAAAGAATTATTAGAAGTGAGTGAAAAAGCAACGAAAAAAGCTCAAGTAATATCACTCGAGTTAGTAAATGCAAATGAAGTATTAGAAGAGCAGCAAAGACAACTTCAGGTTCAAACTGAGGAGCTTCAGCAGACTAATTCTCAACTAGAAGAACAGCAGCAAATACTTCAACAACAAAGTGAAGAGCTGCAACAATCTAACTCTCAGCTTGAGGAGGATCAATTGCACATAGAGCAGCAGTCAAAACTTATAAACATTAAAAATGAAGAATTAGAAAAATCTGCAGTAGAGATTTCGGCACGGTCAAAAGATTATGAAATGGCAAATGTATATAAATCTCAATTTTTAGCAAATGTATCTCATGAGATTAAAACACCACTAAATTCCATTATATTATTATCTAAACTCTTAATAAGAAATTGTAAAGATACTACTGTAGAGGATGCACAGGAAAAAATAAAAGTTATATTTGACTCAGGTCAACATTTGCTTAGTTTGATAAATGATTTTTTAGATTTGTCAAAAATTGAGGCAGGAAAAGTAGATTTAAACTATAAAAATTTTAACTCTAGTGAGCTTCTTCGCGAGCTTAGTGATTTGTTTAATGGAACAGCAAAAGAGAAAGATATTCAATTTATAAAGGAAGATCAATTTTTAGATAATATCTATGGTGATAAAGAAAAAATTTCACAAGTGGTAAGAAACTTTTTATCTAATTCATTTAAATTCACAGATAAGGGTTCTGTAAAACTAAAAATTGAAAGGGATACACAATGTCAAAATAACGTAGTATTTTCTGTAATGGATACAGGAATTGGCATATCTAAGGATAATTTAGATTCGATTTTTGAAGAATTTCAGCAAGGAGATGGATCTATCTCAAGAAAATACGGTGGTACGGGCCTTGGCCTATCCATAAGTAACAAGCTATGCACGATTATGAAGGGGAAAATAAAAGTAACCAGTGAGATTTTAATGGGTAGTACCTTCTTATTATATTTACCTATTGCAGATACGCAGCATGCTATTTCTAAGCAAGAAGCGGCAGTTACTACGAGTAATGAACAGAATATAGTAAACGTGCCATATAGAGAGATAAAAAGTGAAAAATATAAAAGCTTGCTTATTATTCAAGATGATATAAATTCAATACAGCCTACTAAAGCAGTTTCAGAAGGTATAGGTTTTATAACATTAACATCAAATAATGGAACTGATGGGCTTAAGCTTATAAAGAAAAACGAATTTGATGGTATTTTATTGGACTTAGACTTGCCATATAAAAGTGTAATTGAACTACTTAAAGAAATTAATAACGCTCTAAATCTAAAAAACATAAAAACACCTCTTATTATTTATACAGGTATGGAAATAAGTAAAGAGCAGGAAAAAGTGATAATGTTATATGGTGGCATCATAATAATTAAGACTACAAATGTTTATGAAAGGTTACTGGACGAATTAACATTAATATTTCATAAAGTTAAAAATGAAGATGATTATAAAAATATTATTACTTCCAAAATTAATAAAGATACAGCGCTAAATCTTGAAAATAAAAAAATACTAATAGTAGATGATGATGCAAGAAACATATTTGTACTAGCAGCTGCACTAGAAGAGTACGGCGCAGAAATCATTGAAGCGGAAAATGGAAAGGTAGCATTAGAAAAACTTGGAGATGATGTTGTAGATTTAATTTTAATGGATATAATGATGCCTGTTATGGATGGATATGAAGCAATTAAAAGTATAAGAAACACTGAAAAAATCAAAAACATACCAATTATAGCTACTACTGCAAAATCTCTAAAGGGTGATAGTGAAAAGTGTATAGAAGCGGGAGCGAATGATTACATTGCAAAGCCTATTGATTATGATGTACTTATAACGTTAGTAAAAGCTTGGATTAATAACGCTTAAGAAACGATGGAGGAAAACTTTGAATTTTAAAATAATTTACGAACAAGAAAAAGAAAATATTATAGTCATCGGAGAATTTGAAGAACTTAAACAGGCAACAGAACTAATAGAACTAATGGAACTTTTAAGTTTGCAAGATATTCAAAATCTTAATATAACTTTTTTGGGAGCTAATGTTATTCCTAAAAATATTATAGAAAAACTTTTTAGCATGCAAGAGAAAGAAAAATGTATAATATTTGTTTTAAAAAGGTACTTATACTCATACTTACAGAATATAGGTATAAAATGCAAATATATTGAAAAAAATTTCACTTTGAAAAAGCTAAATAAGAATTCATATGGTAAAAAAGAAATTCTAAATAAAGAAGAAGTTTATAGTTTTTTAAATGAGCTAAACATTATTTACGGTTATGATTACACAGAGTATCAAATAGACAGCATAATGAGACGAATAAATATATCTATGATAAAAGAGGGTATTGTAAGTTTTAGCTTATTTAGAGAACAAGTTTTAAGCAACGAAATTTTCTTTCATAACATGTTTCTTGATTTATCAATAAATACAACGGAATTTTTTAGAGACCCTAAAGTATTTGCTTTAATCAAAATTAAGATATTGCCATATTTAAATTCTTATAATCATATTAAAATTTGGTGTGCAGGTTGTTCTAATGGCAAAGAAGTTTATTCATTAGCTATAATGCTAAAAGAAGCAGGAATACTAAGCAAAACGCAAATTTATGCTACAGATATTAATCCTTATGTCATAGAAGAGGCAAAAAACGGAATATATTCAATGGTCACCTTAGATAAAGATATAAAAAATTACAGAAATGCATTAGGAGAGAAAAATTTTATTCAATACTTTGACATTAACAATAGCTATATAAAAGTTAAAGGAGATCTTAAGAAAAACATACTGTTTTTCCAGCATAGTTTACTTAGTAATGGGACTTTAAACGAATTTAATCTCATACTATGTAGAAATGTATTTATTTATTTTAATGATAGTCTGCAAGAGAAAATGCTAAAGAACTTTTATAATTCTTTAGATAATAATGGATTTTTAGTGATGGGAAAGAGTGAAGGGATTCAAAGAAATAACGGGGAAAAATATTTTTGTAAGTACGATGAGATATTAAAGGTTTATAAGAAAAAATTAATATAAAAACATTTATAACAAAGCATTTTAATAAAAATATTATGCAATAAGTAAGAGTGGATGATTAAATGCCCATATCATAATAAAGAGATGGTAAAAGGAAATAACTACGAATGTTAAATAAAAAAATATATAGTGATCATTTGTATATAGTTTACTATATTATACTTTTTTACATCAAAAGCATTATCAATACTATTATTGTACTTTAACCAACTTGTTTCGAGCAAAAAAATAAGAGATTTATCATCTAGTGATTAAACGCTAGATATATCAATAAATTATGTATGATTATCTATTTTTCAATATCTAAGGATGGTTGAATCAATAGTAATATTGTTCCTTTACTTTACTATTTATTTTGCGAAAAATTTAAATATAATCTATATTAAAGAAGGATGGTTTTTAATAGTTGCAACTATAGATATTTTTGGAATGTATTTGTATGTGTATATCTTTGACAAATTATTTAACGAAATAGGTAGAGAGGTTAATCATTAGCCAATTCATTTATAGGGGATAGTATTAGTATTTTTTATGTGCTGAAAATTAGTTTCCATAATGTCTCCCCAAAACTGCTAACTACATTGACTTTTGTATTTTGAAATTTTCATCGTTATACCTTACTATATAGAATTTAAAGTATGGTAATTAGGGTGCTTTAATACTATTTACAAAGTTCGTATTACATGTCCAAAATGAACTTTGACTATATTACTAGCTTTCATAACCTCATTAAATTATATACGAACTTTAACGTTAATAGCAGCTAAGGGCGATATTATCATAATCAAAGAATTAACAGATAGGTAAAAATTATATAGATACACCAAAGGAGCTCAATACTTTTTGGGGATAAATATCAAGGTTTCATAAATCTTGTTGGAGACTAATGATATAAAAAAGCATAGTAAAAAGATTAGATAGTCTTAATCTAAGTTGAAATAAGCTGTCTACTACACTACGAACCAGTTGATCTAAAGTTAGTGCTATTTAGAATTATTATAAAAGAATAACTATTAAAAAAGTTACAAAAAATAATAAATAAAACACAAACAAAAGAATTGGGAATATATATTTATGAGGATCTGTTAAAAAATTTTTTTTATGATTAATAACTAGGTATGTGGTTAAAATAAATAATGTTAGATATTATAACATAATATGTTGCTAAAACTATCAATATTGCATATAATAATATTAAGGGGAGTGAAATTTATGTCAAATACTTTAAATGAAAGACTTAAACAAGCAAGAAAAAATTTAGGATTATCACAAGAATATGTTGCTGATGTAATGGAAATGCATAGAACAACCATAACAGCGATAGAAACTGGAAGTAGAAAAGTTACAGCTAGTGAACTAAAAGCATTTGCTGAGTTGTATGGAGTTACATTAAATGATTTAATGTACAATGAAGAAATCAAAAATGAAGACAAAATGTTTGCAAGAGCATTTTCAAGTTTATCAGATATAGATAAAGAAGAAATAATGAATTTAATAGAGTTTAAAAAGAAATTTAAGGAAAGAAAAATCAAGGAAAGGTATTTAATGAATGCCTAATGATATTAATTTAAGTAATTATTTTTACAATTCCGAGGTTCTTGCAAAAAAAGTATTAGAGATTTATTTTTCAGAAAAAATACCTTCTTATCCTATAGATCCTTTTGATATTTTGAGTTATTTTGATATTCTATATCAATTTAGGGATTTTAAGGACTTGGAAGGTATTTACATTTTGCCTAAAGATGAAGAAGATATTCCTATTATAGGGATTAATAATAATAGACCCATAACAAGGCAAAGGTTTACCGCAGCACATGAACTGTGTCATCATTTAAAAGATAGAAACAGTGATTTTTTTTGCCCTATAAATGGAATAAAAAATGAGGTTGAAAAATATGCAGATAAATTCGCAAGTGAATTGCTAATGCCTACAAAAGAGTTAGAAGTTCAAGTTAAAAAGCTAGAACAGAATGGATATATTGATTTTATAAACATTATTTATATTACAGATTATTTTGGTGTTAGTTTTGAATCATGTGTTTTTAATATTGCATACAACGTAGGAAAAATAGAAGGTGATATTGGACCAAAAGAAATAAAAAAAAGAATTCGTAAGTTTAAACCTGATATAAAACGAATGGAATTAGGAATAAAAAAATATAATATTTCGCTACTTAGGAACATAATTAATTCATATAGATATTTTTTTGAAAATGATAGCAAGGCAGTTTAGTACAAATTTAAGAGCAACTTTATTTATAATGAAAATAGACTTGAAGGTATACATATAGATTAGAAAGATGTTGCTGAAATTTTAACTGATATAAGAATATATAAACAAGATAGTAAGTATTGCAAGTCGGAATATGAAAATATAATTGAAGTTGTTGGACATGCTTCTATGTATGATTATTTAATGACTACAAGTGACCAATTAAATATATTTAGGACGTTAAGCTTAAACGCTATGCTATTTCAATTTCAGTACGCACCATATCCAGAAGGTGGGGGTAAGATAAGAAACGTAAATAATTTTATAACAGAATCACAATTTGAAACTGTTGATTATCATGATATACCAAATGAGTTATTAAAATTAGATGAGTATCTAAAAAAACTATTAAATGAAAAGGATACTATATCTGATTCACAATATATTGATGAAGTAGTAAAAATTCATCATAAAATAACAGTAATACATCCATTCACTGATGGAAATGGGAGAGTATCTAGGTTAATGTTAAATTGGCTTTTCAAACTTAAAGGGTTACCACCAGTATATCTAAAATATAAAAATAAAGATAAGTATTATGATGCTTTGAAGGAAGCTGATTTAAATGATGATTATTCTTATTTAAGTGAAGTTTTCTATAGGGAGATAATTTTATCAATAATTCAATTGAATACAAAGTTTAAATTATAATATTTATAATGAATAATATATATTTAAAATAAATATTTAAAATAAATATAATTGAAAAAATGACAAAAAATATATAACCTAATTTGGTACATAAGAAACAAAATAAGTTAATATTGAGATAATAAAAGTATCGGCTATAAATTACACCAATGTTTTTATCTTACACCTTCACGTGTATTTAGGCTACTGTGTTTGAGCTATGTGGATTATAACCCCACCTTTAAACAATAAGACACCTTAAAATGCGGTTAAAGGAGCTACGCAAATCAAAGCGGTGGCAAATTTTTCGTTTGCCACCGCTTTGCCACCGCTCTATAAAATATAAATAGATTAAACTAAATATAATTTAATATAGAAAACCTATTAAACACAGTAAAACCAGTACTATATAGATATATTTAGATATAATATAATTCGCATAAATATTAAAAAAATCAAATACAGAACTCGGCTTATAGGTTTAGTCACACTATGGAAACACTATGTTTAACGCATAGTGTTTTTTGATTTGCCACCGGTTTGCCACACAAAAATACTATTTAAGTACCTATATTAATAAGATAATGATAGTTTTAGGTTTGATGGGATAAAAAATAAAATACCAGTAAATCTTATTAATAAATAGTAATAATTTACTGGATTCATATATATTAAAATCTTTGAATTTGTAGATCAGATTATTTTCGAAAACCCAAATTTTAGAGTGTAATAGAATAAATGAAGTGTTCGTTTAGAGTATACCGCAGACTAACGTGAACTCTTTTTATTATATACGGTAGATAACGGGAAGTAGTATGTATAAAGGAATATACAAGAAAATTTCTTGAATATGACCGTTTAACCACATTGTCTCGCATAGAATTTAAAAGTTTTTTATATGATAAAATACATAATAATTATGCCACGAAATTACATATATTTTAACAAAAAAAGTAGCAGAAGTTATTAAAACTCCTGCTACTTTCTTTTATTAATTCATTCGATTTACAAGAAAAATTGTTCAGTGCAATGATTTGTTAAACTTCATCCAAATTCTTACCTGTAATAAGTTTAAATAACTCTGCTGACTTTGTTTTATCTAAGTGTAAATACTTACTTTCACTATCTATAACAAGTTCTATTCTACCTTTGTCTGGACTTATCCAAAGGTCATAAATTAATCCATTTAACTCCTGTTTTTCGGTAGTGTCCTCAAAGTGGAATTTATAGTGAGGTGGCGATACCATATCTACTTTTACTTTTGCATTTCCCCAATCAATGTTATTAAGAATATCCTTAATATTTTGCACTTCCTTGCTGTCCTTGATTTCGTTATAATTTTCATATTTATTTGCTTCCTCAACACGTTTTTCAACTACGATTTTATTTCCTTCATTTTTAATACGATTTGTACAACCTACCATTAGAACTAAAAATATTGAAATCATGACAATGAAGATTTTATTAATTTTCAATCTTATTACCCCCTTTTATTTTACTTATTTATCTAGTTATACGATAGAACATTGAAATTAGTTAGTCTCAAATTATGAATATGTACTTATTCAATATCAACATGGTTACAGATAGTCTCCCAGCTATTGCAATAGGGCTTGAGCCGCATAATAAAAATATAATGAATGAAAAACCTAGAAATATAAATTCACCTATATTAAATAAATCCTTTTAAATAGAAGTACTAATTGAAGGATTACTCATTGCACTAGGTACAATCACAGCATTCCATATAGGATTATTAACCGGTAATGATTTAGTTGCAAGCACAATGGCATTCGCAACACTATGTTTATCAAGACTACTCCATGGATTTAATTCTAGGTCACAGGAATCCATATTTAGAATAGGAGTTTTCTCAAACAGATATTTATGGATTGCCACTATATTAGGGTATTTACTTTTAGAATTTGTTTTAAGTTTTAAGCCATTGATGGGAGTTTTTGAAGTAACTCCTTTAACTTTAAAGGAGCGGGCTATAGTATATGGACTATCTTTTATGCTTCTAATTCTTATTCAAATATATAAACTATTATTTGTAAGAGCTCATAAGTAATATATTATACGCGTATTAACTATACTAATGAAATAGATAACCACTCATAGTATTCTATGAGTGGTTTATATGTTTTTTTTATACCCGATTCTGATTTTGTCAAATTAATTGGAATATTCACTCCTGTAAAATATGCTGTAGACATCTCAGCTTTTAGTGTGAAAGGTGTTATCACCTCACCAGACTGTAATACACTGGGGCTAACAACACGGTTAGAAAGTGATATAATATCTGCTAAAAGTCGGTCAAACTCTATTCGAAAGTTATCCGCTTGTTGGATATAATTTGAGTTCTTTTGTGTAAAACCTACTTCTAAAAAAATGAGTGTTCTTTCACGCTTCTTACAAAAAAAAGGTGTAGTTCCAGCGATTGTCGTATTAATTCAGTACCAGATAGCGTATTAAATTCTCCTTTTATAAAAATCTGTATTTGTAATCATTGCATTAATTGAATACATAAAAGGTTACTTTTTACTATTCAGTTTTGCTAGAAATCTATATTCTTATAGTTACTGTATGAAAATGAGAACCTATTGATTTCTGAATTAAATCTATAAAAAATAAGGTGTCTCAAAATGTTTTTAACCATTTTGAGATACCTCCAAAAATTTTACTATTTTCTAACTTCTCTATGCCAGATAAAAAACAAAAGGAAAGTGTATACATATTGAAAAGAAAATTGTATAATTTCCGGTTTTGAGTACCAACCAAATAAAATGTAAAGAGGAAGACCTATTACACCTTCTTTATGGTAAAATATGGTTTTGGATAGATTGAATGCCTTAATAAACAAAGGACTTGAACTTGCAATAATGTTTAGTGAATTTAAAGCAGACAACCCTTCATGAATGCCGTAGCCTAGTAAAAATCCAGCTTGTAAAATCAAATATGCTAAAGTTATATTAAATAAAATTTTTAAATTTATCTTTACTAAAGAAAAATAAATTAATGTGGAAAAGATTAATGCTGCAAAAACTCCTGAAAGTATAGATATTAAAGTATATTGACCAGCAAAAGTAAATATAGCAATTTCAGCACCTTCACGAGCAATCATAACAAAAGCAATACTAAATATTCCAAAAGCTGAAAGATTAGTTTTAACTTGATTTTGAACTTCGGTAACCATGTTTCTTCCATGTTTTATCATCCAATAGATAAAACTAGTTATTAATATTAGTGCTAAAATGCTTGCTGAGCTTTCCCACACTTTAGATAATTGTTCCATTTTCTCAATAGATTTTGATATTGAGAATAAAATGCCACCGATTCCTATTGAAGCTAAAATTCCTAATAAAGCACCTGAAAAGGCATTCTTTCTAAAAACAGTATTGCTGCTCTTTTTTAAATATTGAAGTATAATTACTACAATTAAGAAAGCTTCGAGGCCTTCTCTAAAACCCATAATTAGTCCTGGTAAAAAATTCTCCATTAATATAACACTCCTTTAAATGTATGATATTGAAAATCATTTTCAACTAATTATAAGGTGTGGTTGTATCTATGTCAATGTATAAAGTTTTTATTTTATGTAATAGTTATTTTGGTAGACTAAGGTATACCTCACTATGATAGTTTACATAGAGCGGTGTATCCAACGAAACCGCCTTAACTATACTAGCAAAATACATAGTGCGTATAGTACGCGTAGATGTTAAACGCACAAACAAGAAATTTGCATTATGTTTTTTGAAGTCATTATTTTTTATTCTGTTTGTAAGCAAAATTAATGTGTAAATTATTAAGTCAATATTTTATTTTATATTAGCAAGTCAACAATTAGATCAAGTTATAGTTAAATATTATAATGGTAAAGCATTTAACATGTTAACTTATTAAGAGTAATGGCACAGGATATGATGTTGTAAAAATAGAAATTGATGCTTTGAAATATTCGAAAATTTCAAGTATTATACGAAAACATAATAAGAAGATTGCATAGAGATAATTCTTTAGATGTTTTAAATGAAAGATTTGCTCGTGGAGAAAGAAATAAATGAAGATGAATATAATAATAAATGAATGTTAGTCATATCAAAGGAGTAGTCAGATATTTTCTTTTGATATGACTTTTTAATTAGTGATATAAATATGAATAAAAAGCGTATGGTTTTATACAAATTTTAATAGTAATTAATATTATCCATACTTGACACATAATTACATGGTAATATAATAATTATTTAGAAGGTAACAATTATTTATAAATTATGCTGGAGGTATGAAATGAAAATAAACTTTCAGTGTATATGCCCTCTATACTATTTTGTAAAATGTAAACCATAAATGTGGACAATCTTCATAAGAACTTCATATGTTTATGATATATTTCCTCTGTGATTTATAAATTATAAAAGAGCGAAGGAGATGTACTAATGAACAATGCCCTGAGAAGTATAGTAGTTGTATTAAGTTTGATTTTTACTTTAAACATAACTGTATTAGCGGCTCCAACAAATGAGAAGTTACAACAGCAGAAGGACGCACTAACGAAAATTCAAGCAGAAAGAGAAGAAATTGAAACAAAAATAGAACGTTTTGATAATGAAATTGTAACAATCATGGCTAAAACAGAGGAAAACAAAGTTAAAATAGCGGGAACAGAAAAGGCAATTGAAAGCGCCGCTATTGAGGTTAAAAGGGTTGAAAATGAAGCCCAAAAGGAGCAGGAATTATATAATAGTAGAATGAGAACTATGTACATAAATGGATTTGATGGGTATTTAAGCACTATCCTGAGTTCTGAGAGTTTTGGAGATTTTGTTTCAAGAGTGGAAAACATAAAAGCCATTATAGAGTTTGATAAAAAAGTAGTGGATGAATTTGAAGCCACCCAAAGACAATTAAGTGAAAAGAAGCTAAGTTTAAATAAGACAAAGAAAACATTGTTGAATATACAAGCAGAAAATAAGCAAAAACTAGATAAGATAAACATTACTAAAAAGTCACAAAATAAATTGATAACTGAGATAAACAGCAAGGAAATTGTTTATAAAGAGTTAAATGATAAATTAGTAAATGAGCTAAATAACAGTGAAAGTCTTCTTGCAAGGCAGATAAGTGAGCCTCAAGTGTTAGAAAGTAAGAGCATAACGAAAATAAATGAAATAAGAAAATCAACACCTGAATATTCACCTTCAAGGGGCGCAACCGCTGTATCAGCAAATGCTGTAATAGCCTATGCCTCTAACTTTCTTGGAACACCATATTTATGGGGTGGAACATCGCCTTCAACAGGCTTTGATTGTTCAGGATTTACACAATACGTATATAAGCATTTTGGGATTTCTGTAGGAAGAGCAACATTTCATCAAATAAAGGATGGGGTACAAGTATCAAGGGGAAACCTTATGCCGGGAGATCTAGTATTTTTTGGAACTAATAACAACCCTCATCACATGGGCATATACCTGGGAGATAATAATTACATGCACTCTCCACGTACAGGAGATGTAATTAAAGTTTCAGCTATGACAAGGAAAGATTATTTAACAGCTAGAAGAGTAATGTAATTGTAAATCAATATTGAATTCAGATAAACAGCATATCTGGATTCAATATTTTTTTATTAAAATTTCTAAGTCTATCTTTATAAAATCTACACATCTCATTTGTATAATATAGTTAAAAATATAATGCAAAAGAGGTGACCTATGAGTATTAAAAAACAAAATATTAAAGTTTACAACATGACATGTACCTCCTGTGAAGCTAGAATAGAAAAGTCTCTGATGAGTATCTTTGGAGTTACTAAGGTATTGGCTGACTACAAAAGCGAAAGTGTGTTTGTGCAATATGATGATGAAACGTGCAACACTTCACTAATTAAAGAAAAAATATCAAAACTAGGTTATAGTACAGAGGATTCTGGAAATTTTAAACTTATTG
The DNA here is from genome assembly GCA_047624165.1 of Clostridium sp. Taxonomy (GTDB): domain Bacteria; phylum Bacillota; class Clostridia; order Clostridiales; family Clostridiaceae; genus Clostridium_AD. Next base: position 37,243 of record JBLHPD010000019.1, read on the forward strand.
GACTCCTAATAATAGTTCTTGCTATTTTTCTTATAAGCAAGGCTGGTAATAGCTTTGACATGGAATCTAAGCTAGCAAACGCATCTTATTTTGTTCTGTTTATAGTGGGTGTTTTCACTTCACTACACTGCGTAGGTATGTGTGGTGGAATAATGCTATCACAAAGTATAAGCGTGGAGAATAAGAGCAAATTTCAATCTCTAAAACCTGCTATATTTTATAATTTAGGCAGAGTGATATCCTATACTATTCTTGGTGGAATTGTTGGAGCTTTAGGTTCTGTTTTTTCTCTTACTTTACCTTTTAAGGCTGGGCTTCAAGTTTTAGCTGGTTTTTTTATGATTATTATGGGGCTCAATATGTCTGGATACAGTCTTTTTAGAAGATTCAACATAAAATCACCTTTGTCTGTATGCAATATTAAAAAGAGCGGAAAAACTCCATTTATTGTAGGTATTTTGAATGGGTTTATGCCTTGTGGACCTCTTCAAACTATGCAATTATATGCTCTTGGAACAGGAAGTGCGGTACTTGGGGCTACGGCCATGTTCATATTTTCGCTTGGTACGGTACCTCTAATGCTTGGATTTGGAGCTGTTTCTGGCCTTTTAAGTAAGGGTAACACTAAGCAACTTGTAAAATTTGGAGGAATCCTTGTAGTTGTACTAGGGCTTATTATGGGAAATCGCGGGCTAGCTCTTGCTGGAATTAACATATCTCCTATGTCTTTAGTGAGTAAGGCGACAAGGCAGAGTAATTCTCCAGAGACCGCTTCAAAGTCTACTGTAGAAAATGGAGTTCAGATAATAAATATGACTGCAACTGCAAGTGGATACACGCCTAGCGTATTATATGTACAAAAGAATATACCAGTTAAATGGGTAATAAATGGAGAACAGTTAACTTCATGTAATAATTCTATTGTTGTTGCTTCTCTCGATATAGAAAAAAAATTAGAAACTGGTGAGAATATTATAAATTTCACCCCAGGTGATAAAGATATAAACTACAGCTGCTGGATGGGTATGATAGGAGGAGTAATTAAGGTAGTAGATGATGTTAATGCTATAGATGCTTCAAGTGATAATGCATCTACTGATTCTGCTCAAGCTACTCCTGAGGCTCCCACTAGACCTAGTATATATGGAACTGATTTAACTAAAACTCCAATTGATATCTTAGTTAAAAAAACCAAGATTGTAAATGACACTCAAAGCTTAACTATAAGTGGAATCGGTTATGAATTTTCTCCAATTATAGCTGTAGCACAAAGTGGCCTTAAAACTAATTTATCTATTGACTTAACAAAGTTTGATAATGCGGAAGGATCGTATTCAATAATTGACGCAAACTCTAAACCGATTTCTTCATTTGAAGGTAAAAAAGGCATTAATAAAGTTGAACTGACCTTTGATAAACGTGGTGTCTATGGAATCATTAAAGATGAAAATACACTAGCTTTAATAGATGTATCTGAGGACATTAAATCAATTGTGCTTGAAGAATTAAGAGACAAATACTTAAAATAAATATTAAATTATCTTTATATAATCTTCATAACTAATTGTTATAATTTGTACGAATAATAAAAATGCTAAGGAGGATTACTATGGAAAAAATACTTTCAGCATCAGCATTGGTTATAACACTATTATCTTCATCTACTCAGGTTTTCGCTGCCAGCCATGTATCTGAAATGGCTACATCAAAGGGTGGGATACATGTAGCTGAATGTGCTCAAAAGATGGATAAAGGCATATCTGAATGTGCAAAACTTGATGAATGTAAATAAAAATTACAAAGTTAAAAGCTAAGGTTGAACCTTAGCTTTTTTTTGTTCTTATATAGGAAACAGCTTGCGGAAACCGCTGTGGATAACATTCTAGCTAAAAAATAGATAGAAAAATTAGAAAAATATGAGATGATTAAATCATGAAAAAAAGTAAGATTACTATAAAACAAATATTTGAAGATAATTATCCAATGTTTTGGAAATTGAATAAAGAAAAGTATCCTGA
>JBLHPD010000020.1:0-38755 GCA_047624165.1 Clostridium sp.
TTATATAGGGGGAGCGCCTATTGGCTTCCTTTAATTTATTGAGCCCTTTTTTAGACATGAGGTGTTTACGACCATCGCTTTATATTATCACAGGCATTTCCTATTGGGAATGCCTGAGTAGTAACTATCAAACATGTCACCATATTGATACTTTTGAATACGACAAAGTAACTATTGCGGATACTCTAGCTCAAAAACGGGAGTGCCCGTCAGCAATTATCCCTTATACAATAAGGCTCAGTGTGTACCATTGACATTTCACTTATTATTTCATTTAAGTTTTCTGGAACTTTAATTCCTTTCGTGGTCAAATAATCCTTTCCAAGATTCTTCCACGCAGGCATAGAATCCATAATGGTGCCATCCATATCAAAGATAGCATATCTATATTTTTTCAATGTTCATTCCTCCATTTATAATCTCTAAAGTCATATTGCTTATACTATCAATTAGAAACATGCGAAACATCATGGTACCGCCTTCAAATCTTTTCATTTTTTCAAAAGCTATATCTCCACTCACACCCATTGCTACTACTGCAGTCACTGTAGCTTCTAAAACATTTTCTGGATTGCCTCCACAAAATGCTCCTATTAGTGCCGTGGACATGCACCCTGTTCCGGTTATGTTTGCCATAATAGGATGACCATTACGGATTATATATGCTTTTTCTTTATTTGCTACAATATCTATGGCCCCTGAAATAGCAATTACACTTCCTAGTGCTTCACTCAATCTCTTTGCCATTGCTACTGCTACCTTAAGATTATCTTCTGTAACCATATCTGTCTCATCGGCATCCACTCCTTTTGTCATGCCTTTTCCATTTGCTACTGCTTTGATTTCTGATATATTCCCTCTGATAACAGAAAACTGTATATTTTGAGACAGCTTCGCAAATGTTTCCTCCCTAAGTTTTGAAGCCCCTATTCCTACTGGATCTATGACTACCGGATGCTTTAATGAATTGCTCTTTTCACCTGCTAAAATCATGGAAGCCACCTCATGTACATTTCCCATATTAAGCACAAGACTCTGGCTTTTTTCTGTAATCTCTTCCACCTCACTCGGGTGATGTGCCATAGTAGGGGACCCTCCACCGACAAGTATAATATTGGCACAATCATTTACGGTGACAAAGTTGGTTATACAATGAACAATTGGCTTGTTCTTTAACATATTTTCAAATGTTAATTCAAACATATTAGTTCTCCTCCTAATTTTTATTTGCAAATAAAAAAAGCATAAAAAGTAAGTACACCTGCGGTGGTGTACCCCTTTTTATGCTTTTCTAAATTTACATAAAAGTTATGTGTGGCTTCATATTAAGTTGTTAATTTTACTACAATCAATATCGTATTTTGCATAAGTATAGCACCAATTTATTATTAAAGCAATAATTCTATATTGCTAAGATTTTTTCTCTAAACATTTTTCCGGATTAATCTTTATTAAATTCCAATTCCCCTTGTCATCTTTTTTATATTGCGCTATCTCTATATCAGTATCATTAGTTAATTGAAAAAACACAAACTTATAATCATTACCATAAGTACCTTTTAAATATATATTCTTTACATATCCTTCTTGTTCTGTTGGATATCTTTCCTTTAATAAATGTAACTTCCTCTCATATCCTATATTATTTTTAATTTTTTCGGGGGATTTCTTCTTATTGTGTTACTAAACATATGAAAGGCCTTGAAAATATGGTAAATTAAGAATGATTCTAAATATTATGTTCTAGTACTACAAATGGTTAGGTGGAAATAAATGATAAAAAATATTTTTAAAATTAATAAACTGAATAAAGAACATTTCAAGGAAATATATGAAACAAATTTTAATTATGTTTATTCTTTTGTCTTTTTAAGATTAGCAGCAAACAAAGAAGCAACCGAAGATATAGTTCAGGAGACTTTTATCAGTGCAATGAAAGGACTCATAAGCTATAAGGGTAAAAGTTCCTATAAAACTTGGCTGTGTGGAATAGCAAAAAATAAAATACTAAATTATTATAGAAATAATATTCCAAAGGAGGTTTTTGCGTACTCGGAAGAACTTAATAATGTAGAGGATAGCCAAGATATTGAATTTATGATTATCAATTTGGAAACTAGAAAAATAATTTTAGAAACCTTAAATAACTTGAAGCCTATTTATAAGTATGTTCTTATTCTCAAATACATAGATGATTATAGTGTAAATGACATTGCAAAATATTTATGCAAAACGCCAAAGTCTATTGATGGCATATTACAAAGATCAAAAATCAGTTTCAAAAGAGAATTTACCAAGATATCAGGAGATGAATTATATGATAAAAGAGGATGAAATCTTAAAAGAAATGTTTAATTTCATAGATGTAGAAATTGAACCGCCAGATGGAACGAAAGAAAGAATATATCAAAGACTTTTTTATGAATCAAATCAAGAGAGTGGTTATTTTTCCTCTTGTTTTTCTTGGATTTCTGAAAAGTTTTTGAAATTTGTGATTCAAGTATGGATTTTAATATGTATTTTTATGACTATTTTCACTCCAATTATTGCGTTGTAATTTTTACGAGGAGGTTAACTAATTGAAATTTTCAAAAAAAGTCATCAAAGAGTGGTTATTTCCAATACTTGCTGCAATAATTTTAGCAACTTTAATAAATCAATTACTATTTTACCAAATTAAAGTTCCTTCTGCATCAATGTACCCTACTATAAAGATAGGAGATAAAATTACTGTTACAAGGATATATAAAAAGGCAAACTTAAAAAGGGGAGATATAATAGTTTTCTACTCTAATGAATTAAAGGAGAGATTAATAAAGAGGTTGATTGGTCTCCCAGGAGATGAGGTTATTATAAAAGATAATGGACATGTCTTTATCAATGGAAGCAAAATTGCGCAGCCCTATGTAGTATATATGGAAGATTTAGATAGAAAATTTAAAGTCCCAGCAAATAAATATTTATTTTTGGGAGATAATAGAGCTAGCTCATGGGACGCAAGAAGATGGGAAAATCCATATATAGATAGTAAAGATATACAAGGAAAAGCACAATTTATTGTATATCCATTTAAAAGATTCGGAAAATTTGTAATTGGAAATGATGCTCTTACTCATTAGAATTGTTGCTAAGTAGTTAAATAATTAAAAGGCCTTAGCCCTATGGAATTTAGGGGTAAGGCCGCTTAAATTTATTTATTTCTACTTGGTTCTATTCTCCTAATAATTTTTGAATTTCCACTTCTGTAAGCAATCGATACTGACCTTTTCCAAGTGACTCATCTAACATTAATCCTCCAATGGAAACCCTCTTTAAATACACCACATAACAGCCTACTGCTTTTAGCATACGCCTTACTTGATGCTTACGTCCCTCTGAAATAGTAATATATCCAGAAACAACGGGCTGATTATATTGATTTGTTTCTAAATTGTATAAATTCCGAGTAGCCATTTCTTGTTTAAACTCTTTATACATTCCAATTTTTTGCACATCTATCTTTGCTGGCTTCGTTAGTATTCCACCTTTGACAAGGTAAATACCACTCTCTAATTGCTTTCTATCACTCTCGTTTAGAGAACCCAATGCCCAAAAAAAATAAGTTTTTTCTACATGCTTTTGTGGGTACATCAATTGATGTTCGAATTCACCATCATTAGTAAAGAGCAATAATCCTTCTGTATCTTTGTCTAATCTCCCAACATGAAATACTCCATTCATGTTAACATCATCAAAAAAATCAAACACTGTTTTATTAACTATATCCTTTCTTGCAGTAATATAGCCACCCGGTTTATTAAACATATAATATACTTTTCCAGTGTACTCAACTACTTTTGAAAGATACTCAATAACATCACAACTTTCATTAATTTCTATTGTAGGTTCTGTTATCACGTCTCCATTTACCTTAACCATACCTTCTTTGATAAAAGTTCTAACCTTTTTTCTCATTCCAAGGTTCGATTCCGCTAAAAATTTGTCTAATCTCATATACCATATCTTCTCTTCCTTTAGTAAGATTATAAATTCATTACATCTTTTACTGTATATAAACCAGGGTCTTTTCCATAAATAAAAGAAGCTGCTTCGCATGCTCCCACAGCAAAGCATTCAAAATTGTGAGCATGGTGCGTAATTTCTAGCCTCTCACCTTGAAGGCCAAAGAGCACAGTATGACTGCTAGAGATATCTCCCGCACGAATGGAATGGTAGCCTATGGTTCCTGGCACCCTTGCATCTTCGCCCTGCCTACCATAAACGGCAATTTCATCTAGCGATTTATCAAGAGCTTTTGCAATAACTTCACCCATTTCTTTTGAGGTTCCACTAGGAGCATCTTTTTTGTTTCTATCATGCATTTCAATAATTTCAATATCGGCAGCATTACCAATGGCACTTGCTGCAATTTCTAATAATGAATACATAAGATTTATCACTCTTGACGTATTAGCAGCATACACTATTGGAATTTTTGTCGAAATTTCCTTTATTCTATCTAGCTGTTCTACAGAAAATCCTGTAGTACCGCAGACTACAGCTTTTTTTGTTTTTAATGAGCTTTCAAGTACCTTCATAGATGTGGATGGATTACTATAGTCAATAATAACGTCACATTCATCAATTACCTTATCAAGATCGTCCACGATTGTGGTAGCAATAGATTCTCCAAGATTATACGTGTTACCTAAATCTTTACTTATGTAATCTCTTCCCTTTGGTCCGATAGCATAAAGAAGTTTCATATCCTGTCTTGAACTTACTACCTTTACGATGAGTTTGCCCATTTTACCTTTAGGCCCAATTACGATAACGTTCATAGTATTCTCCTCTCTTCTTTTGCAGTGAATGAAAATAATTTGTTAGCTTTAACCCATTTGCTTCCTTTTCGTTACATCTTTATATATCGCAAATAAACCTAGTTGTTTATTTGTGAAAATTATAATATTTAAATTGAATTGTTTGGTAATTTCGTAAAAATACAGAATATTAATTAATTTTATCATTATCATCATCAGATTTCAACTTTTAATGGCAACTAAACATATAAACAAAATGCGTTGGAGCTAAGGATGCTACGAGGAATTCACCTCCACTCTAGACTAATAAATAACTTCTCATAATTTGAATTTTATTACATATTCTATTATAGAGGTGATTTAATGTATAATTTAAAGCCTGAAATTTTTGATTTTAAAACGGTCAATGGCATTTCTATAAGCCAGCTAAACGAACATTACAAATTGTATGCAGGTTATGTAAACAAATTAAATGAAATTTGGAACACTCCCTACATACCTGCAAGTTACACTGATAGCAATGCCACTTATTCCAAAATGCGAAGTTTAAAACTAGGTGAAACATATGCACTAAACGGCGTAAAACTTCACAATATTTATTTTAAAAACATGACGGGAGGAATCACCACACCTTATGGTCCCATATTTAATGCTATAACAAATGAATTTTCTTCTTATGATAATTTTATCTCTTATCTTACAAATGTAGCATTATCCATGAGAGGTTGGGTAGTTCTTTCCATTGATTCAATTGATAACAAGTTACACATAATAGGAAGTGATTTACACGATACTGGTTCCGTATGGCTTTCTCATCCAATATTAGTCATGGATGTTTATGAGCATGCATATTTTATGGATTTTGGAACAGACAAGAAAAAATATATTTCTACATTTATTGAAAATATAAATTGGAACATTCTAAATGGCAGATTTCAAAAATACGTTTCCTCAATGCAATTTATGGATATTACCCATCATAGATATTTCCCATACAATTTTAATCATTGATATATCAATAAACATTTAGACAACAAAGATGCAAGAGGAAAGCTAAGTTCCCTCTTGCTTAATTATTGAAAATCTCATTTTAAGAATTTAGAATATATATAGCATAAACAATCCTCTACTAGATATATGTTGTCTTTGAACTGTTGAAATTCATATGGTAAGTTACTAACTTCTATATACTCCATGTGCTTACTATTATTTAATTTTTTGATATGCATATCAAATTGATCTTTAAGTATATATTTTAAAGCATAACGAGGCCCTGCGTGTAAAAATACTTTATCAGGCATTAATTGAAACCTAATCCCAGTAGCTATTGCAGTATCATACTTTGCTAGCTCACTAAACCCAGCCAATTTAATACCATCAATGTATGTTATTATTTCATCAAAGGATTTACAACATTTTAACTTTTCTTTATCTTCTACAATAACTTGATATACTTTTAGCATCTTACTTTCATGGTTAAATGCTTTTATATACCATTTATGAGGAGGACAAAATACTATAACCCATTTCATATATTCCTCATAGCTAAGTTCTTCAGATTTCTGTTTATAATCAGCAATATAATTAATAACCTTTTGCTTTTCATTTGTATTAAAAGCTTCTATCATCTTTTCTAATGTGGGTTGCATCCACTTAGCCCCCTAACTAATCTTTTTATACAAGTATATTAGTTAAAGCATAAAATATAACAAAATAAAAAAGATTATTTAGGATTCTATTTGCTTACCTAAAAATAATGCTGCTGTTTCAGCTAATTTAAGTTGCAAATCACTGAATTTTTGACCTTCTTCTCTAGATGCTATTATTACTGTCCCAATAACATCTCCTTCAGATATAATTGGAGAAATAACTTGATTTGAATATTTACCATCAAATTCCTCATCATCAAATAAAGGTATTGTTATCATAATTCCTTCTACAAATAAAAGTGTTTTTCTACCTTCCATCACTTTCTCTAAATCAGCACTAACTTTTTTCTCTAAATATTCTTTTTTATTTATTCCACTTCCTGAAATGATATTATCTCTATCACTGATAAGGATATCGTTGCCAATTATCTGTTGAAGTGAATCACTATATTCACTTGCAAATTTACTAAATTCTCTTATTTGCGAATATTTTTTCAAAATAACTCCGCCTTCTCTATCAGTAAATATCTCTATTGGATCTCCTTCTCTTAGCCTCAACATTCTTCTTAACTCTTTAGGAACAACTACTCTACCTAATTCATCAATACGTCTAACTATACCTGTTGCTTTCAATATTTAAAACCCTCCTTAGAATGTTTTTACACAAACTATTTAACATCATTTATCATTATTCTACTAAACATTCCATATTATGCATTATAGAGAATTTTTTTTCTATATAGTATAAATATTATGGGTTTATTGACTTAGTTTTTTATAATTTACTTCACTAAAGCTATTTATCACTAAATCCGCCATGGAAATATCTTGACTTCCTGCAGCATCACTATTGATTCCTACACACTTCATACCAGCTTTTTTAGCTGCACGAACCCCATTATGAGAATCCTCAATAACTATACAATTTTCCGGGCTTACCCCAAGCTTATCTGAAGCAAAAATAAATATATCTGGTTCAGGCTTACTTCTCTTTACATAGTCGCCGGTAACAAAAACTTCAAAGTATTCTTCTACTTGAAATTTCTTTGCAATAGCCTCAATTACATTTAGTGGAGATGACGAGGCAATTGCTAGCTTTATTCCATTCTCATGAAAATCTTTTATTAGCTCTTTCACCCCATCAATAAGAGTTATCTCACATTCATTTGAATTAAGGTATTTAAAATATGTACTTCTATCATATTCAATTAACTCATCAAGTGTTTGACTAAGCTTATATTTATTTTTTAGAGCTTCCCACATATAATGAGAGGTTGCTCCTACAAAAGAGTGATGCTCATCTCTCGAAACCTCTATTCCTAATTTTTTATAAGTTTCATTTTCCAGCTTCATATGTGCTGGCTCACTATCAATAATTACTCCATCCATATCAAATATAACTGCTTTTAGCATAAAATCACCATCCTATTTATTTTATTATACTGTTACTTCCTTGAATTGGATATAAATAAATCTTGTTTATTTATTATTGTTTGTTTAATCCCATTATAATATATAATCTTATTTTCCACCAAGTTACAGTTACTCAATAAAAAGAAACCAAAAAATATTGACTTTATTGTTGTAAATCTGTAAAGTATAATGATATAATATAGTAAATTTTTTAAATTTTCTAAACTTTATAAATTATGAAAGGACTGGTTGAATTATGGAAACAAGATTAGAAAAGAAGTACGGACTAGTTACTGCAATAGCCATGGTTGTTGGCATCGTTATAGGCAGTGGCGTTTTTTTCAAGGCAGAAAAAGTATTAACTGCAACTGGGGGAAGTCTTAAGCTAGGCATTTTGGCTTGGGTTATTGGCGGTATTATTATGATTTCTTGTGCCTATACTTTTGCTGTAATGGCAACTAAATACGAGAAAGTAAACGGTATAGTAGATTATGCAGAAGCCGCTATGGGTGAGAAATATGGATATTATGTTGGCTGGTTTATGGCAATAATCTACTATCCAACATTGACATCAGTATTAGCATGGGTTTCAGCTAGATATGCATGCGTATTATTGGGGTTTTCAATTACAGGTGGAGAGTGTATGACTATTGCTTGCCTATTTTTAATAGGTAGCTATGCAATAAACGCATTATCACCAGTTTTAGCTGGTAAATTTCAAGTTAGTACAACTATCATAAAACTCATTCCGCTGATTTTAATGGCTATAATTGGAACAATCGTAGGTATCCATAGTGGTATGACTATGACTAATTTTACAACAGTAGTAAAAAAAGTAGATACTGCCAATGCATTATTTACAGCAGTTGTTGCAACAGCCTTTGCATATGAGGGTTGGATTATTGCTACAAGTATCAATGCTGAATTAAAAGATGCAAAGAAAAATCTTCCACTTGCTCTTGTTGCAGGAACTTTTATAATTATGACTGTTTATATTCTATATTATATAGGACTAGCTGGAGCTGTAACAAATGAAGTTATGATGAAAGGCGGAGAAGCTGGAGCTAAATTAGCATTTCAAAAAATATTCTCCTCTGCAGGTGGTACTTTAGTATTTGTATTTGTTATTATTTCTTGCCTCGGAACTTTAAATGGATTAATGCTCGGATGTACTCGTGGTATTTATTCATTAGCAGCAAGGGACCTCGGACCAAAACCAAAAATGTTCAAGCAAATAGATAGTGAGACTAATATGCCATCAAATTCATCTATACTAGGACTACTTCTTTGTGCTATATGGTTATTATTCTTCTATGGCGCTAACTTAACAACACCTTGGTTTGGATTCTTTTGTTTTGATTCATCAGAATTACCTATAGTTACTATTTATGCATTATATATTCCTATTTTTATTATGATCATGAAAAAAGAAAAAGATCTTAGCTCATTTAAAAGATTCGTAATGCCTACTATTTCATTAGCAGGATGCATATTCATGATAATTGCTGCTTGTTTTTCTCATAAAATGGCAGTTGTTGCATATCTAATTGTATTTGCAATTATAATGGCTATTGGTGCTTTGTTTTCAAATAAAGCAAACGTTAATTTAAAAGCTAATAACTGTTTAAAAGACGTTACTAATTAGGACAAGCTTTTAGTCACCTTTTGATATACTATTTACAAATACCTTAAAAGCCATTTCCTTTCGGAAGTGGCTTTTAAAGTATTTGTATTTTCATGCACCTAAGTTAAAATATTTCATCTAAATCAGTTATAATCTTATCTGCCAATCCAAGTGAAATAATTTCATCAGACATAAGCCACCAATCTTTTCGATAATTCTTTGTATAAAGTTTATCTGTAATATTTGTATTAGCTACAATAAAATCTTTAACTCTTTTTTCTTGTCTTTGGGTGAACTCAAAATTATCTAAAACTTTATCTGTATTACCCATAGCACCTGTACTTCCTGAATGAATTAGAGCTGTTGTATCTTGAAACACATATCTGTGATCTTTTGAACCTGCTAGTAGCATTAGCGCGCCAGAACTGTATGTTTTCCCGAAGCCTATTGTATACACCGGTGTTTTGGAAAGTTGGAGAACATTTATGAAATTTAATACCGCTGGTAATTCACCTCCATCAGAATTTATTAAGATCTTAATAGGGATTCTATCTTTAGAAACTTTACCTTTATCCTGTTTATTCCACTTTATAATCATTAGTGAAAAATCAACCAAACTATCATCGATATCAAAATTCCAAAATATTTCTCTATTTTTAGTTCTCTCATAATAATCTAAGGTTTCTGGGTCTGGTAGATTAAATTTTATTAATTCCTTAACCTCATCATCAAAAAATATATCCCAGTTTTTTTTTATACTCATAATTCACCTTACTTCCTTTATAATATTATTTAATTGTATACATATTATATTATATGTATGCAGACAATCTTTTACACATTCAACCTCATATAAATTTATTATGTTAGTAGCATGAAAATAAATAACAAGTCAAAGATGCGACAGATATTTTGAAATATTTAATATAAAAACTGCTGACGTATAATTAAATATACGTCAGCAGTTTTCCCTATTTTCCTTATTAAACTAACTCATGCTCTAAATTATTCTTTTAAGTCCTTAATATCTACTGACATAAGTTTATCTGTTTTTAGATCCTTTACTTGTATAACTCCATCTTTATCAGTACCAATACTTTCAAGCCATATACAGGATTATTTTTGTATGTAACATTTATAACACCATGTGATTCTAATATTTATCCTAGTCTTTTTTTGTCCAACTTATCATCTCCTTATAACTATAGCATTAGAAATAATAAATATTTTATACTACCAAAATAAATCATTATCATAGTGAATTAAAAAAAGCTGTTATATCCCCCATATGAGGTGTAAAAACTATTTTTACTATAGCACATTATACTCCATTAATTTTTTTCGCAAATCTATAGAATTTATAAAAAGTATTGCTTCAAATTTCAATTTTGCAGCACTTTCAATATTTTCAATTGTATCATCTATAAAAATTGATTCTTTTGGTTCAATATTATATTTTTCAATTAATTTATCATAAATATCTTTATCAGGTTTTAAAAGTTTTTCCCTATATGAAATGATATCACCATCAAAACATTTAAAAAATTCATATCTCTTAGTAACATCTTCATAAGCTAACAAATGAAAATTAGATAAAACATAGAGTCTATATCCTTTATTTTTCAGTTCTTTTAGAACCTCTACAGTATCTTCAATAGGTGTAAGTATTCGATACCAGTTGTGCATTATAAGCTTTATTAACTCACTATTTTCTGTACTTCTATTACATATTTCATTTACAGCTTCTTCTTCGGTAATCATCCCCCTATCAAGCATAATCCATTCTTTGCTGGTAAATATTTCTTCATAAATTTCTTGAACTTTTGCTTTGTCTGAAATTTGTGTATGAAGATATACTATTGGCTTAAAGCTTAGTAATACATTCCCTAAATCAAAAACAATATTTTTGATCATATTTTTATATCCCCTTCCATATAAAACTAATAGTCCTCCCATATTCAAGTGAGGACTATTAGTTTTATCCTATTAAATATTATTAGAGACATTATTTTAAATTTTAGCTTTTTATGCTAAATCTTGAATTTCTTTTATTATAGAAGGAAGTGCCTCTAAAATATGATTTGCATTTACACAAAACATTTTCTTTGAAAGTTTATCTCCAGAGTACCCGTGAACATATGCGCTAGCACATGCTGCAGTCATGATATCATAACCTTGAGATATGAGCGAAGCTATAATACCCGTTAAGCAGTCTCCCATTCCCCCTGATGCCATTGCGCTGCTCCCAGTAGGATTAATTTGCACCGTTTTACCATCCGTAATTATTGTATTAAATCCTTTAAGTAACAAAACAACCTCGTATTTTTTTGCGAATTCTTTTGCTATATCTATTTTATTTTCATTTATTTCATCTATTGAAAACCCTGATATTCTTGCCATTTCCCCCATATGAGGTGTAAGAACTATAGGGCATTTTTTATTTTTAAGCATTTCAAGGTTCCCCTCAAGCACATTTAAACCATCTGCATCAATTACAACAGAACATTTAGAATTTAATAAAACTTTTTCAAGTAACTTTAGAGTGCCTCGGTTATTTCCTAGTCCTGGACCAATTGCAATACAATCACTCTTAGTTATTAAAGAATCTAATTTTGTTTCATCATTAGTTGAGATAGTCATAGCTTCAACTAATTTTTCACTTAGTATGTTTTGAATTGAGCTATCACAGCCTAGTGTAACAAGCCCAGCTCCGCTTCGAACAGCAGCCTGCGTTGCAATATATGCAGCACCTGTAAACCCTAGTGATCCTGCCAAAATAAGTGTTCTTCCATAATCACCTTTATGTGAATACTTATTTCTTTTCACAATTAACTTTTTAATAAAATCTATATCCATTAGATATTCATTTTCATGAAATCTATCTACTACACTTCTAGGTACTCCAATCTTCTCAACAACAATTTCTCCAGTAAGTGCATCCGCATCATATCCAAGAAAACCTTTTTTATAAAGTTCAAATGTAACTGTTTTATTACTTTTAATGCAATTTCCCATCACTTTTCCACTATTGCACTCAAATCCTGATGGGACATCAATTGATAAAATATATTTACTATTATCATTCATAATTGTAATTACTAGTGAATAAATGCCTTTAACTTCTCTAGATAGTCCTGTTCCAAAAATTGCATCAATAGTCATCTCGGATTGTTTTATGCTTTCTCTTAAAATTTCCAGATCCACATTGTTATTTACTTTTATTATTTTCACACCCATATTTCTTATGATATTAAAATTGACCAATGCATCTGCGCTCATATTTTCTTCTGAGCCAAGAAAAAATATCTCGACATAATTTCCTCTATTCAAAAGATGCCTTGCGACTGCAAAACCATCTCCACCGTTATTCCCACTAGAGCAAACGATTACGAAATTTTTATTATTTTCTGGTATATTTTTCACTACCTTTAGTGCTGCATTTTCCATTAGTACAATACCTGGAATCCCTAAAATATCTATACAATAGCGGTCAATCATTCTCATTATCTGCGAATTTGCGATTTTCATTTTCATTCCCCTCCATAAATAAATATTTTTTCACTAAAATAACTTTAATCCAATCTGCTCATGCTCTATTTTTCTAAATTCAACCTGGCTTGCTTCAATCTGACTTCTTACTTCCATTACTACTGTCTGTTGCTTGTTTCCCATAAGTTTTTGACCTAGTATATAGTTAACATCAAACCTTCCAGATATAGCCGGAGCGGCGCCACGAGTGGGGACTATTAACTGAACATTATTGATTTTTAAAAATTCAAATATAGGCTCCCAAATGTATATGTCTTTGGCTGCACCAAAAGGGTTATCTATAAAAATTGTTTTTCTTAATTTATTATTATCAGCATTGAAGGAATTTATATTTTTAATATAATTGATGATGGATATTAAAAATTGAATATATATTCCTTGTGACTGGCCTGTACTACCAACCGCCTGCTCATATTCTAGGGTTTTGCTTTGCTGCGCTATCTGCTCTCTTTTATAAAACTTTAAAACTATTTTATTCATATCTGTTACGATAACAGAAAAAAGTCGTTTAAGGGCTAGTTGATTCTTGATATACTTAATTTTATCTATTGTATCTTCCATCTTATCTACATTACTTATTGTTTCCTCAATATATCTTGAAATATGGAACTTTTGTTGTTCCTCGCTAACATAAGGAAGTTGCAAACTAACCATTTGTATTATCTCATTATTCAAGTTTAATCTTGATAAACGAGGAAGCCTATCAAGCTCCGTTTTTACATCTCTACAACGTTGGAGGCATTGATTTTGAAAATTTTCTTTAATTTGCTGCATATCCACAATATCATTTTCTATTTTTCCTTTTTGAAGAGATATAAGTTCTTTAATATTTTCTAGATTTTCTATTAGTACTCTGCATTCACTAATCAAGATTGGCACATTGATACTCCTTAAAAATTCTTCTGCCAGCTCAAAAGCTCCAATGTCTTTAAGAATTTTTATATTCTTTTCTTTATTAATCTCAAAATTGTGCTTACTATCTTTTACTTTGATGCAAACTTTATTATAATCATTTTCTAAGATTCCACAATAGTTTTTAATATCTTCAATACTACCTAGCGTACCCAATGCCTTATCTTTATAAATATTACTAGACCTTAATATTACCTCTATATTAACTATAGTAGCTTTAAATCTTCAATAGCTTTATTGATACTAATTTCTTGCTTTAAAAGCTCTTTCTTTTTCAATGCGAGCTTTTCTCTTCTTGTAATGTTGTCCTCTTCAAATTGTTTAAATTTAAACACTTTAATTTCAATAGCTACATATTGCCCAAAATTAATTGAAAAATCGTCTTCTAATAGTTCAATCTTTCCTTGTAGCTTACTCTTTGCTAATCTATACTTTTCCACAGCACTATTAAGATCTTCAACCTGAATTTTAAGGTCTTTGAGTTCTTCTTTCAACTTCCACAATTCTTCTTCTGCAGTTAGTGAAATCTCATTTCTATTTTTAAGTTCATAAAGCTTTTCTGTAGAATATCCTCTATTGCGTGCTTCCTTTTCATTTCTATCCATATTACTTTGGTAATTTTTTAAAAGCTGTTCTTTGTCATTTATATCCACATTTTTTTCTTCTAAAGCGTTTTTGAGCCCACGAAATTTTGATTCTAGTTCCTCATCATTTATGCACACTTCTTCATATTGGTCCTCATTATAATATGTTTTATACATACCATCCCAATCAGCTTTTATTAAATCTCTTTTTCTCTCTAAGGATTTTTTTATCTCAAGTTCATTACTTTCATGAGCTTTATCCGAAATTAATAGGTTTTCAACTTCAAGATGTTTTAAATTCAAGAATTTTAAATTTTCTATAAAATCCTGCTGCGCCTTTTCTTCATTATTCAAATTTTCCAAATTAACTTTCAATATTCTAACGGTGTTTAAATCCTCATCCAAAGTAGCTAACTTATTTTCTAGACTACTATCTTCTAGCTTTATATTTTTCATCTTGAGGTCCAGTGCATCCAAATCCTTAATGCAGGTAATTCTTTCATTTTCCAAGGAATTCTTATCACGTATTAATTTTTCATAGTCTTGTTTAATTGCCTCAATTTTATTATCATAAGAAAACTGGAATTTTTTAGTATATGTATTATCTTTTTTTAGTGTTTCTTCATTCCTTTTTAGAAGTTCCATGTTATTTTTTATATCTAATATCTCTCTGTGAGTTTTATCTTTTTCTCCCTTAATTTTTTCTAATTTATAAAGTTAGACTTATCTTTTATAGCAAAGGTCAACCCATTGATATTAAAATCAAGTTTATCTTTAATAACTTCTAAGCTAATAATTGGTATAGCATAATTTCCAAAATCGCAGTCCTTAAATTTTTCATCCACAAGAAGTTTATTAAAGTTATAGGTCACAATAACGCAGTAAGGCAGAAAAGGTATCTTACTTAGGAGGAGTTCTTTTTCGAGTGCTGTGCGCCCTTGAAGAAATTCTATGCCTAAAATACCGTCCTCATTATAGTTCCTATTAATATATTCTTTTACTTTTAATATTTCTTTAGTTGTAGGCATCGGTTTATCCTGATCTAATTATAGGAAAAAGGCTTTCCATCATTTATAATTTTATCGAAAATATAATTTACAAGTTGCATGTTTTCTTTTTCATCTAGGTACAAATCGTAATCCCGTTTTAAAATTTCAGTGGTAAACTGAGAAAACTGTTCAAAGGAAACCCCTTTGTCATTAAAATTATTTTCTTCTATACATAGCCTTAATGTTGCTATTACTATATAACCCATGTCAATGAAGTTATATATGCCATCCTTAAATGAGTCTAAAGATATCTCCCTAATCTTAAAAAACGGATAATATTTTTTCAGGTTTTGCATTCTTTCACTATGCTCACCTATTATCTCATCAATATAATTGAATTCACTATTCAAAATCCACCAACTCCTAATCTATATCTACGTGCTTTTATTATAATCCATAACACTCCGTCCTTTCCACTGTTTTATACATATTATTACCGAAAACAGTGGAGTTGTGTTAACATATGTTCTATTCCCACGTACGACACTTTATTAAAAAACACTATCAAAGCTTTAACCCTTTGATAGTGTTTTTAATTTATATATTGTCATCGCGCCAGTTATTTAAGAATTCTTTTATATCATCGAAGCTTGGACTTTTAGCATTTCTAACATAATACCCTGATGTTGCAACTCCTAAAATTAAAGATTGCTCTGGACTTAGTTTAAGCATTTGCCCGAGGCAAAAACCTGCATTGAAATTATCCCCAGCACCAGTTGTTAATATGGGACTCGCTGTATAAGGACCATCAACATGATAGTAGTTCTCTCCAACTACTACTGTTGCTTCTATTGTTGGATGTATAACAAGGCAGTATATATCTAATTTTTTTGATATTTGCTCTGTTAATTCTTTTAAGCTATTCTTAGAAAGATTATCGCATTTATATCCTTGTATACCTAAAACCTCAGCTATTTCAACAGATTCTTTTAAATTAAGTCCAAGTATTACATTGAAGTATTTATTAAATTTTTGTATAAGTCGCAGTGCTTCAATAATATCCTCATTATGTCTTTTCTCTGGATCCGCTAAATCAATTAGCATGAGCCTTTTCCCTTCATTATTATCAATATAAGGTAGAACCTCCTCAATTAACCCCTTCCAGATATCGCTCATATGCGGAACCATAGTCCAGTTTACAATTCCAAAAAGGCTTGAATCATTTATAAGTTCTTTAAGCTTAGGTATTCCAATAATTTTTTTTATATTTTCCCAATTTACATCATTTAAAGATTCAAGTTTCCCAATCATTAGTTTTCCATCTTCAAATTCTAGAGCATCGGTAGTGCCTGGGTTAGCTAGTGAATATACCTCACCATTTTCTTTCATATGTTGAAACACATTGTCTATTTCAGGATACCCAAGCGCTCCAATATAAGTTAGCCCCAATCCATAGTTTAAAAATGCATTGCTTAATATTGGACCGTTACCACCAAGCTTTTCCTGCAATACTACCATTTCAAAATTAGTACTAAGTCCAGCGGCTTTTACTATCCTTTCTCCAAATTCTTTAATGGTTTTCATTCTATCGAATTCTGTTACACTTTTTCTTTTTCCTACGACATGAACAATTTTATCAACAAAGCCATCCAAACCAATTAAAACTTTTTCATTATTCGGCGTCTTACTCTCTAAAACAAGCAATAGTTCATTAATTTTATTTTTGAATTTCATTATCATAAATTCTCCCCCAATATATGGTATTTTACTTTTATCATACAATATGAAACAGAAGTTGTCCACTTTATTACCAATATTTGTCGTCTAAAAAAATAATTCTTCTTTACTATTTCAATAGTATTTTTTTAAATAGTCTCTTATACACAAAACCAACCCCTTAATGAGGTTGGTTTAATATTTGTTACTTTTTTTAGCATGATTTTCATTTAAAATATTACTTAGATTCCTTGTCATCGTAAATAAAATCATTTATAATATCAAGTAGTTTTCCCTTATCTAGACTTTCAATATTATTTATTGATTTAATGTCTCTTATCAATTTGTTCCTTAGATTTTCATCAGCTTTATCAGCTCTATAAGCTTTTTGAGTTTTATTAGTCTTCTTAGTTTTGTCGGTTCTATAAGTTTTGTCAGATTTATCAGCTTCTTCGTTAATATAAAATTTCTCACCACTTGCAACAATTCTAGAGCTGTAGCCCTTGGAATCCAATAATAGATGAAAGCTCTCCTGTGCCTCTTTATCTCCATGAACAAGCAGAATTTCCTTTGGTTTTTCCATAAAGCTTTCTATCCAACTTAATAATCCATTTCTATCAGCGTGTCCTGATAATCCCTCTAGGTTATAAACATGAGCATTAACAGCAATTGGTTCTCCAAATATTTTAACTATTTTTGCGCCCTGTACTATATTTTTTCCTAGAGTTCCTTCTGCTTGATATCCTACAAAAACAATTGATGATTCTTTTCTCCACAAATTGTGCTTAAGATGATGTTTTATTCTACCTGCATCACACATACCACTTGCAGAAATAATTATTGCCCTGCTTTGAATTTCATTCAAAGCAGCTGAGTCATGTTGAGAAATTGAGAATTTCAAACCATCAAATCTAAATGGATACTCCCCCTTCATTACAAATTCTTTAGCCTCTTTATCATAATCCTCATCATGGCTTTCAAATATCTTTGTTGCTCGAATAGCTAATGGACTATCGATATAAACTTTAATATCCTTCAAGTCTTCATTTTCTACATATTTATTTAATTCATATAAAATCTCCTGAGTCCTCCCAACTGCAAATGAAGGTATAATGACATTTCCCCCTCTTGCAAAGGTCTCTTTAATTATTTTTAATAACTCCTTTAAATCTACGTGAATCTCAGGATGAAGCCTATTGCCATAAGTTGTCTCTATTATCAAGTAATCCGCATAATTAATGATAGTTGGATCTTTTATAATTGCCTTATTTATATTGCCCAAATCACCACTGTACACAAGTTTTACTTCTTGTTGATTTTTTTCTGTTATATATAATTCAACAATAGCAGAACCCAAAAGATGCCCCGCATCTCTAAATCTTATTTTTAATCCATCAAAAACCTCTATCACCTCATCATAGGGAAATGCTCTAAAAAGGTCAAGAGACATCTCAGCCAATTTAACTGTATATAGTGGTTCCGTAGTTTTTAATCCCTGACGTTTTCTTTTTCTGCTTTTCCATTCAAACTCAGATTCATGAATATGTCCACTGTCTGGAAGCATTATACTGCATAAATCCATTGTTGCCTCAGTGGATAAAATCTCTCCCTTAAATCCCATCTTATAAAGTAACGGTATTCTTCCACTATGATCTATATGGGCGTGTGATAAAATTACATAGTCTACCTCTTTAGGATTAAAATCAAATTCCTCATTTCCAAATTCCTTTTCACCTCTTCCCTGATATAAACCACAATCAAGCAAAACAGTCTTTCCATTTATGTGTAAAATGTGACATGAACCTGTAACAGTTTTTGCTGCTCCATAGAATTGAATATTCATAATAATCCCCCTCTTCATCATGTGAATAGTTGCTTTATACACTGGTAAGAGTCTCAGATTTACTTTTAAGGATAAGAGTACAAAAGCATTACGCTAAATTTCGTCTAAAACTTTCAAAATATTCATATATTTCTTTCTATTATAACAGATAGATGATAATATACCTTCTATTATTAAAGAATTCTTGGATTAATTTTTGAGCGCATAAAACATATTCTATAACATTAGTTGATTTAATACTTTATTTTACAATTTTTATTAAATAAGTATATTACTATTGCAATTCATTTCCATTAAATGTATTATTAACGTGTGGTGAGGTGATACTATTAATAGAATTCAATTCAATAATATGGAACTGTTAAAGCAGATAGAATATATCAATAATAAAGTTATAGAAGGTTATGAATTAACTAAAATCTGTGAAGTTATTGGAATGGGCAGTGCAGCTATAAGAGACAGACTTATTGAAGAGTATAGCTAATACTAACTAACTAAGAAACGAAAAAGCAGCCATTTGGCTGCTTTTTTTATATGTAATTAATTATTCTCTAAAAGTAGTTTACGTATTAATATTCTACTACAGTAGATTTTTTACAATATCTATTCCTGCAATCATACTTCCTATTGAACTTCCTATGTTAGCCATAATAACTATTAACATTGTTCTTAAAAAGCGATTTTTATAAAACCCTTTAATGCTCAATATGTCCATTGGAATATTGATTACATCTTGTACAGTTGGTTTTCTTACAGTAGCTTCAGTAAGACCTGCAAACCAACCACAAGCCATAAAAGGGTTTAAAGAAGTAATAGGGGATGCAATAAACGCTGTAATAATGCTTAGTGGATGCCCTAGTGATATTGCTGTAAATAATGAAGCTATTAATCCATTCCACAATATCCATGCAGATAATTGATGCAATCCTGTTTGTATGTTTGTAATAAAACCATAAGAAACCAATCCTATGATACAGGCAGGAATAGCCCAACCAAGAATTTTAGAAATTGGAGACTTAGGCGGTATTTCAATAATACTTTCCATGTCTTGAGATTTAAATATTTCTTCCTTTACACCCTTAAGATGTGCAGCTCCTAAAATAGCAACAATTTTTTTTCCTGGTGCATTTTTAATTTTGTTTGCTAAATGTTGATCTCGTTCACTAATTAAAATCTCCCCTACTTTAGGAAACTGCTTACGCATATCAGCCATAGCTACTTCTAGTACATCTTCTTCCATAATTTTTTTCACCGCATCATCTGAAATCTGTTTATCATCATCGTTGTCATCCTCATCAGAAAATAACACTCCCAGCAGCAATTTACCCTTTTCCCAAAAACTTAACTTACGCCAAATACGTAAGAATGTAGTCTGTATACTACGATCTGCCAATATTAATTCTGCATTAATCTCTTTAGCACTTTCCATAGCTTGCAGAATCTCTTTCCCCGCTGTGGTGTCTAGTTTTTTAGCGATTTTTTTCTGATAGGAGCTTAGTACAAGATTTGCTAAAAGAAATCCTACTTTTTTCGTCTTGATAACTTGGATAATATCTGTATTTTCCCACGCTTTAGGATTTTGGATACTTTGATAACGTGCATCATCCAGCTCAATGCAAACACTATCAGGATTTTCTTCACTAACAACCTTTTTCACAAGTTCAGCACTTTCTTTCAAAACATGAGCTGTACCAACTAAAATAATTTCTTTTTCTTGATATTTTAATACTATAATATTATCCTTCACTAAGTTTCATCCCCTTATGTTGTAACACTAATACAATATAATTATATTATAACCTTTCTTTTCTAAATTTCTATAAAATCAACCAATTTATTTTGTTTTATGCATAATAAAGCGATCCAATCTAAGTATATGTGATTTAACATGCTTAGAGAAGTGTTGCACTATCTGTAGCCGCTATCTCTCCTTCTACCTCCTCTTCCTCAAGTTCTACTAAAGCTGAGAAGTACAATAAGTGAAGCTTACTTATCTTTAATTTTTTATATTGCCCGTTTATTTTAACACTTACTACATAAAAATCGCCTTTAAATTCAGGTACTTCTATAGCAAAAGTATTCCCTTCAAGTAAATCTTTCGCCTCAACAAATACATTGCTTATATCTCTCCTTCCACCTTGCTTTGTTAAAGCATGACAATTAGGACATAATCCAAGAATATTAAAAGGTCTATCTGCCCACCATGCACCATTCTTTTTTTCGACTATATGATATACATTTATCCATTTTTCGCCATTATGAAGATCTAATTCGGTCCCACAAAGTTGGCACTTTCCCTTATACTCAGCGTATAGAAACTCTTTTGAATTTACAGCTCCTCTATCCACTAACTTTTGGTTTTGGGATAACTCAATACCATTTACATTATTCTGTTTACTTGATTTTCTAAACCTTTTTTCATATATTTCAGGGCCAGTACTAAGTGATTCCTTCACTGCTATGCTCAGTTTATCTTTTAAACTTTCCTCATCTTCAGGTAAAATACCTAGATCCCAACCAACTATATCAGGACTAGCTATGCACTCTCTTTCATCTATAAGGGCACTTATAATATCATTTGTCACGTTACTTACTTCTTTTAATGAATCTTTTGAAGAAGTACTTTCACGCTTATTCTCTTTAACTGTTTTTTCGCTTGCCTCTGCTATAAACTGCTTTTGGATTTCTTCTAAATCTCTATGAGCACTTCTACGGGTAGTAAACTCAAGTATAACTAATATATCTTCAATTAATTTAATAATACTGTGGTTTTTATATGCTATAATTCTCTTTTCCTTTTGATCCAAGAAAGTGAGAACTATAGGTATCTTTACATCACTATTTCTATCTAATATTCTATAAGCACTATCTACCTTTATAATTTTATTGGCAACCTCTTCTATCCCACCAAAAATTTGAAATTTCAATTTTAATCTAGGAATTTCCTCTACTTCAAGTATGCTAAAATAATTATCTAATAATCTTTTAAACTCATAATTTTCTTCTTCACTTAAATCCTGACTATCAATTAATACAAGCTCTCCAGATTCATCAGGCAAAATAAACCCAAGATCACAAGCCGCTTTTTCTAACTCATAAAGTTCATTATCAAGTTTTTCCACAACTAAATTAACTACCATTACTCCTGCTTGTTGCAGCGTATTTAGTAATTCTTCATTGTTAAATAAAACTACTGGTTCATATAAGTATTCCATCTGTTTCAAGGTGTTTTGTAGCTCAGCAGCTATTTTTCCCCTATCTACAGAATTCCAGTGCATCCAGCTCTTAAGTAAGTAATAAAAGTTTTTTTGATAAGTTTTATCTTCTTTAAATTCCTCACTAAATACTTTAGTAAATATGCCTTTATAGAAATCTAAATTACTTTCTTCTCTCAATTTATAAGCCTTACCTAAAGCCTCACCAACTTCGCCATACTGAATAGCTATAAGTGGAGATCCTTCACTAGACACTGTTCCCAATTTAAATTCTAGTACAGATCTCAATCTTTTTGATTCTTTATCATAAATCATGAAACCAACATCATCTAAATCTTTGTTCTTTAGATCTAGTGCTAAACTAAGAATATTTTCATATTCTTCTTGATCTAACTTCCATAATTGATTTAAATCCCCGAGTGAAAGTTTTCTTACCTCTAAAGATTCTAAGTACTCAACCTGGTATCCCTGTCCATTCTCATTATCTTTAACAAATACTACGGGTAATTTATATAATAACTTATTTATGATCTCATCTTTTATTTTTTTATAGGTAAAAGCCTCATTACACCTAATAACATTTCCACTAATTGTTCTCACTGGTATGAGTTCTCTCTTAACTCCTGCCCATAGCTCTTCTCTTAAAAGTAGTTTTCTTATTTCTTTTCTCAAATATGTAACCTTAAAAAAACCAGGTATTGCGTTATTTTTATAATAATAAGTATCCGTATCTATACTGTTCCCTTCAAATTTCTTTACCCATGCAGAATAAATTAATTCTTCCATTTTATCAATATCACAATTTTGATCTTCTAAATACTTTTTCGTTCCACTTTCAAATTCAACCACATCAATTTCTACGTTATTATTTATAGTATAATCTTTATATATCCTTTTTCTCCATGCCTTACATCTTATTTCATCTAACAAGTTAAATCTAGAAGAATTAGTATAATTTATTTTATCTACAATAAACTCTGTTTTAACTTTTACTCCACAGCATATTAAGAATTCTCTAAATTGTTCGAGTTTATTTGCAATTCTTTCTCTGATCTCCAGGGGCATATAGAGCGTTTTGTATCCACAACTCTCAAAGATGCTGTCTTTAGAACAAAGTCTTAAGAATTTAGGTAATAATAGCTCAGACAATGTATCTCTTTTATCTTCTTCTGCTAAAAATTTAACTTCTGAAAGCTGAGACAACATTTTAAGATACTCACTATCATATACAGTCTTAGCTTTATAAACATTGAAAATCGAAAGTAATATATTGTATTTTATCTCTTCACTTGCGTCATGGTTGTCCAAAAGCCAAGGTATTTGAACTTCTGTAAGCAATGTATCATAAGTAAGTTCTTGTATCTTTAAAAATTTCAGAAGTTGCTTTAAGGATTCATTTCTTTCATTAACTTCAGACGCTCTTTTCACTATTTCTTCAGAGCTTCAGATGATGTACCTACATAATAGGTGTATTCATTATCAATCATTCTTAAGTCAAAAGATCCATCTATACCTGTAGCTCGGTTGGAATTACCACCTACCCAAAATACTTTGTCATCATAATTTTCTTTTAAACAAGTAAAATCCTTTCCCTCCAAAGGGAATATCCTGCATTTTTCTAACACACTTCTTACTATTTTTGTTTTTTCTATAGTATGTCTCCAATCAGTAACCTCTGAATGTTTAACAGCTTGAAAATCTAGTAAGTATTTATAGAGTGCTGTAATATTATTATCCTTTAGAATATTTTTTGGCAAGCTACACAATGAAAGTATGTATACTGCATCCGTTTCACTAAGCTTATTTACTCCATATTTGTCTAACTTTATTCTCTTATGATTTTTATCGCACCACTTAGGGTGAACAAATTTCTTTTTAAGTACCTTCTCTGCTTCTTCTCTAAAGTCAGGATAATTTTCAAACCATTTCATAAAAAAAGCATCAGCCATAATAGCCTTTTGAGGTTCAATCCAAGGTTCATTATTATCCATAGTCTTAACCCAAGGTGCATTACATAAAAGGTTTCTAAAGTTTTTAAACACATCCTTTAATTGATCTTCTCCATCCTCCATGGGTATATAATCTAGTAGCTTATCCTTTATACGTTCATTTTCTCTCCAACTTAAAATAGCTTCTAGTAAAAATTTTGGTATCTGACTTAGTAGATGTTTATTCCAATTATTATTTTCAGGATCATGTAATCTTTCTCTATCTGCCTTTGTATATCCATCTACTTGAAGAAATATAGGGATTGGTAGTTTCACCTTAGTGGGAAGAAAGCAAAATAGTCTTCCATCTGATTTCATTTCTTCGCTACTGTCTATCAATGCTGCTACAGATATATTTCTCTTTAATACGCCCATATAATTACTTAATTTTTCCCATCTTTCTTGGACTAATTCTTGTGAAAAATCTATCTCTTGATTATAAAGCAAATACTTTCTTAACTTATTAGATGGTGCAGCATTCAAGGTAAGTAGATCTCCCTTTCGATTCCCTGGCTTAAGTAATATGGTTTGACGCTTTGACTCTTCATTCCTTAAATCTGTTACATTAAATTTAGAAAGTTTTTGTAAAAACAAAAAAGATTCGACCTCTCCACCAACATATTTCTCTAGTTCTTTACTTATAATATCAATGTTACCCACATCAGAGAATTTTATTTTTATCCTTGTTCCACTTCCTGGCTTCATATGGCTATCATACACAACCTCTGGTACAATACATTTCTCTTTTAGCAACTTAAAATGCCAAGGATAACTTTCAATTTCAACTTCTAAGGCTAAAGCAAAAACTGATTTGAATCCAATACCTTTTTCACCTATAAAACTATTTGAGCTATTCTTTTTGCCTGATTTTGTGGAAGCGCCTGTACCTGTTATTGCAATCACATCATCTACTTCAAATCCATCTTCATTATATCTAAGCTCCAGCCCATCATCTAAAATAATAAAAGTTAATTCTGCATTATCATTAATATAATTGGCATCATCAGCATTTTGTATTAATTCAAGTAAGAAATGTTTCCTATCCTCGTAAGTAGTGTCACTAAGTATGTTTAGTGAATTTCTATAGTCTGGAATAGCCCAGTCATATTCTTCTCTTAAATATTTAAGTTTTTCAAGGGCTACTGGCCCTTCTGGCAGTGTCCTTATCTCCTGAAGAAGATATTCTCTTTCGTCTTTAAAACTTCTATGTTCAGCCACAAAAATCCCCCCTTAATTCCCTACATCTACAACAGCAATCGCTACCATGGAAAATGCAATTACTAATTCTTTTTTATCTTTAAGTTTGTTAATTCTTTCCTCAGTTCCAATTTCGTCATTATTAATTTGTGCCTCAGTTAATCTTATAAACTCATGACTTGGAAGCTTTCCATCTTCTAAAAATCTTCTTTGATGTTCTTCTTTTTTAGTCTTTAGCCTATCTATCCTTACTTTAGACCCCTTTGTTAATGAAGCAATTCTAGCTTCTAATTTATACTTATTCTCCATATTAAGCTGCTGCATCTTATCTTGCATTTGAATTTCTAGTGTTTCTAAAGCAATATCAATATAAGACTCCACATCTTGTATGTCCTCAGCTACATAGTTTGAAGTTTCTTGTGATGCTCTCCCAAGCACCCTAGAAAATTTAATAAAATTACAGTTGAAGACTTGACTACAGCCTATGCTTACCGGAACTGCAGCAAGATTAATTTCGCTATGAAACCCTTCTATAACTACCTCAAAAAATGGTACCACATACTTATCAACAGGGATAAGTACTCCCCCTGTAGTACTCTTAATATTAAATACTTTTTTTATGTTATTCCTACTTTCTAGTTCCTTTAACATAAACTTCGTCCAAAAACCACAAGGAGGTAAAAAACAAGAATTTGGATTCTCAACTGCTTGGCTTCCATTAAATATAACCTCTATACTTTTTCTTCTATCAATTAAAGGTTTAAGCTCTTCTATGCATCCCTGCGCACCTGGTGTTCTTGTATATTGTTCTAAATTTTGTATAAGTTCCTTAGATAAAATAATCTTACCTCTATTATCATCTAAATCTTCATATTTACAGCCTTCATAGTAATTTAAGAAAGTCTTTGTAAGTTTTATAGCATCTGTTGGCTTTACAAAATCTGTAGTTTCCATATTAGCCATAGATTTTACAAAAGAGTCATCTCCTAACAGTTCTTTTCTATTGGTTTCAAACTTTTCCATTTCAATTCTAGATTGAGCAAAAGCAATCTCAATTTCTTTGGTTCTTATCTCTATTTGTTCATCTGAGAGTTCACCTATAATAATTTTATTCTGTAAATCTGCAAGTCTATTTCCTAAAATAGGTTCAATAAAGCCAATACTATCCTCTACTAGTTTTATTCTATCGCACAGTATATTATAAATCTTTTCATCTACCGTATTTTTAATATACATGTTGCTAATTATAATCTTATCAGCCTTCTGTCCAAATCTATCCAAACGTCCTATTCTCTGCTCTATTCTCATTGGATTATATGGCATATCATAATTTATTATAGATTGGCAAAACTGAAAATCTAATCCTTCTCCCCCAACCTCACTAGATAAGAGAATTTTAAATTCTCCTCTTTCAAACTGCTCCATTATTTCATATCGTCCTATTTTAGTGCCATCTGAAACCAATGGTACCTCTCCACAGATTAGTCCTACTTTGTATCCTTCTTCCTCAAGTCTTTTTTTAAGGTATTTAAGCGTCCTCACGAAAAATGAAAACACTATAATTTGTGGGTTTTCTAAATTGCTTAACAGCTGTTCTACAGGACTTTTAAAATCATTATATTTAGTGTCGTTATCTTCGCACCCTTCAGCCTCAATTACAAGTCGTCTAAATTCCTGTTTTAGTTCGCTCGGAAGCTCTTGTGTGTTTATTTCTGAATCATCTTCCGCATCACCAATATGTTCTCCTAGCATTTTATTGTTTGATACACACCAATGAAGGTAATCCTTCATTGCAGGAATACAACTACTAACCATTCTCATTGGCATATTCGTTATAAACCCTATGGATGCAGATGATCCACCCCTGGAAATATAGGATTCCTTCACCGCTTTAATTACATCTTCATGAAACTTCATTTCTTTCTCAGTTAAAATTACTGGTATTTTAAAAGTCTCCCTTGTAACCCTGTGTTCTATTGCTTCTCTTTTAAGTGTACGTGTAAATGCACTGTCGATTGGACTTAGCGAAGCTAATGTTATATCAAATCTAGCAATATCATCACTAGTCATATTATTTCCCATTCTCATAAATTTTCTTAAATCTTTGACACCGGGATGTTCCTGTATAGCATGTCCTAATGGACCCAGCTGTAAATTGTCAAATTCATTTAAGATTTCCCCATACACTGTATTGGACTTTTCCATAAGTAATTTTCTGCACCTATTTAAGGACTTAACTGGAGATATCATTGCATTAAAAGTATATGCATCTGGGAACATAGCAGGATTTAGAATATTCATTTGATTAAATAAATCTGCATCTTTAAGGTTCAGTGGAGTAGCTGAAAGCATAAGCATCATCTCCGTTAAACTACTCAATAAATTACCCAAATTGTTGCTTTCTGTTCCACTGTTTCTCATATGATGTGATTCATCTATAATTACCATAGACCAAAGTGGCATAATTCTTGAAGCTGCCACTTTTTCAAGTAAATCTAAAAATTTTTTATGCCTTAAAAGTTGTAGACTTGCCACAAACCAAACATATTCATTTTGAATTTTTCCGTCTATTGCAGTTTTATAAAGGTTTTCAAGGCTCTTACCGTCGTGAAGATGAAAGTTAAAGTTAAACCTTTTTTTCATCTCTTTTACCCACTTAGGTCCTAGTGAATTCGGACACACAATTAAAATAGGGCTATGCCTATCTAATCTTCCCCTTGCCAGCAGCTCTGTAAGTATTATCCCTGTTTCTATAGTTTTTCCTACGCCTACCTCATCCGCAATAAATAATCTCTCCTCAGATCCTTGTGATATAAATTTCCCCAGTGGCTTAAACTGATAAGGATTAAATATAGTTCTACTACCTAGAAAGCTATAGTAATTTCCTTCTATAGGCCTTTTTAATCTATACCAGGTTTGAAACAAGCTAAAATCCTGGTTGTTTCCAAATTCTTTAAAAACAAAATCTTCTATTATTTTAGATTCCTCATCTACAAATGCCTCTAAATATTTTTCTTGATATGTTCTCATCTTCCCACCCAAAGTGACCTTATATCCATAAACATCATTTCTAGGAAGTATCTCATTTATAGTTCCAATTTCTCCGTTACTGATTATTCTTACATTTTGCCCTTTATTAAATTTAGATTTATTCATATTTATCACCCTTATAAAAAGATTTAAATTTCCAGTATTAATTAATCAAGATTACCATAAAAGTTTATTTATCCTTATTATAACAGGAATGCACACCACACGTTAATGGTACATATACCCAACTATTTTAATGTAGATATGTTTAAAGGGATTACCCTGTTTGGAAATCCCTTTTAGATCCTTCACTAAAATGCATTGAAAATAATGCTATATAAGCCTTACAACTATCCTATGGAATATATCCACAGCATCTTCAAAATTAAGTGAGGCATCTTTTATGTGATGGTATACTTCTCTATATTTCATTGCTTTCATTGGATCATTTGTTTTAAATATAATGGTCATTCCATCTCTATAAAGCCTCTCTACATCAGTATGCGTAGCTCTCATTTTAATTATATTTTCTTGTGACTTAATTGGATTATTTTTTAGGATATCTATTGATTCTAAAAGGAAATCCATACCTTCTTTTAGTTTACCAACCATAAAGGTTATAGTATCATCTGGTGCTACTTCAAAAGTTTCCATGGACAACAGTGTTGACATAGTATATTTTATAATCTTATCCATTGCAATAGAAAAAGAATAAATATCTGTCCTATCAAATGGAGTAGTAATAGCTTCTATTAATTTGCTTTCCATACTCATTCTAGCTTCATCAGCCTCTTTAACATACAAAATCAACTTTTGCTTTTCTCCATCAGAGTCACTACTCAGCCACTTATGTAGCATATCTACCCCAAAAGTATTTATTTCTGCTTGTTTAGTTAACATTTCATAAAAATCATATTTATCCGGAAAAAACCTATCCATTAAACTTCCTTTGTCCATATTTTACCTCCATTATATTATTTAAAAATTAAATTCACTCCTTATAAATCTTTTGTTAGTATTAATTTATGATTACAAAATTCTTCTGCTCATTATAACACATCCAATAAAAAACTCGATCCTCTTGCTAAGGTGAAATATTAAAAAATCGTTTATCAATATATTTATTATGCTTATCAATAAATATATTGTTCAGTGTTTTACCGATTATAATATAATTAGCATGTTTATTTTATTCTACTTTTCTTCCAAAATTAACTTATACATTTCTCCTTTATAATTAGCTCTATTTACGTTATAAGTTAAAATTAATTTAATATTATTCTTTATATGGTGAAATACTAAGTAAAGCAGAGTAAAATTGAGCTTGTCCCATATAAATATTTATACTCGGGTTGTACTGGGGTTATATGGACTTATATGGTATAATAATAACATGGCTCAAAAAATGCCCCTAAATTTATAGCTATAAATGCTATTTGGAATAATACGTATTTAGCTATTAATAACATCTTGGGGAAAAGAAAATATAAAAAATAAATACAATTTAGGAGGATAAAGAATGAATGTATGTATTTTAGGTGGTGGAAATATAGGTACACTTTTAATGGGAGACATCGGAAGAAGCGAGGATATTTCTATTCGATTATTGACTTCTAGACCAGATGAGTGGAATCATATTATTGAGGTTTGTGATAATGATGGTACAATTAAATACAAAGGAAGGGTAGATGTGATATCTAGTAACCCAGAGGAAGTAATAAGTGATGCTGACATCATTATATCTACACTTCCATCTAATATATTTAGCAAAATGATTCAAATAATAAAGCCTTTTTTTAAAAAAGAAGTTTGGATTGGCATGATGCCTGGTAATGGTGGTGGAGAATTCTATTGCCGCGAACTTATTGAAAACGGCTGTACAATATTCGGTTTTCAGAGGGTTCATGGTATTGCTAGATTAAAGGAGTACGGTAAATCTGTGTATGACCTAGGAAAGAAAGAAGAACTTTTTATAGGCGCTATTCCTGCTCGTAATACATCAGACGTATGCAAGGTGTTGGAGCACATACTTAAAATTAAGTGCAATCCACTAGAAAATTTTCTACAAGTTTCGCTTACACCAGGCAATCCAATTCTTCATACTGCAAGACTTTATGGAATCTTTCACCATTATAAAGAAGGAGTATATTTTGAAAATATGATTCAGTTTTATAACGAATGGACGGATGAATGTTCACAAATGTTAATAGCTACTGATGAAGAGTTACAGAATTTATGCCTTAAGTTAGGTACTATTGATTTGAAGAAGGTTGGCTTTGTAAAGGAGTATTTCGGAGCAGATTCCGCGCAGCAAATGACTGCACAAATTAGCAATAAGCCCGCGCTTAAAAATGTACTGTCCCCACTTATAAAAACAGAAAATGGGTATATTCCAGATTTTAATTCAAGATACTTTCAAGAGGATTTTTCATATGGACTATGCATTATTAAGAGTTTTTGCGAATTAGCCAAAGTCAAAACTCCAATTATTGATAAAATTCTTATGTGGTTTGAGAACTTTTCCGGGGTTGAATATTATGTAGATGGTAGATTTATAGGAAAAGATTTAAAAGGTCTTCCGCTTCCGCAAAATTTTGGGATAAAATCAATAGAAGATATATTTGCATTTTACAAGTAAATTGTGATTACAAATCAAAACATCAGCCACAAAACAGTATTTTCCATTTTAAATGAACTGTAAAACAAAAATGGAACTGCTATTTTGTGGCTGTTTTGACGTACTATTTAAATATTTGAATAAAACATTCCAGAATACATTACTCCATTCTCATTAAGTCCATTAGCAAAATAAAAAGGTACCCATGGGAAAGACTTTTTAAAATATGTCTACCCCATAGATACCTGTTTAATAGTTATTATTTATAAATTCTTTTCGTAAGACTCAACCATTTTTTTAACCATTTGTCCGCCTACAGATCCATTCTCTCTTGAAGTTAAATCTCCATTGTATCCTTCTGAAAGATTAACTCCTACCTCTTTGGCAGCTTCCATTTTAAATTTGTTTAAACCTGCTTTTGCTTGTGGAACTAATGTTTTGTTTGACATATAAATTACCTCCTTTTTATTTAGTAATGATTTTCATTTGCACTATTATTTTGTGCAATATCATAAAGAATATTCAATGTAATTTATGGTTGATTTAATATAATAAAATCAACATGGATTATTATGTTAAAATGATAATGATATACTTTATTTCATGCAGTCTATAAGATAAGACGTCAGATCAATATTTAAAACTTGTAAACAGTGCTATTAACCTCAAAAAAGGACCCCACTGGAGCCCCTATACATATTTTCTCATGTGCATTAATGCATTTTTTTCCACTCTAGATACCTGTGCTTGGGATATACCTATTTCATCAGCTACTTCCATTTGAGTTTTCCCATCGAAGAACCTTAAATTCAAGATTAACTTTTCTCTATCTTTTAATCTATCCATTCCATCTTTAATCGATATATTTTCAAGCCAAGTATCATCTAAATTTTTAGTGTCACCTATTTGATCCATTACATAAGTTTCATCTCCACCATCATGATAAATCGGTTGAAATAAAGATACAGGATCTTGTATAGCAGCTAAAGCAAGCACAACGTCTTCTCGAGATAATTCTAATTCTTTTGCTATTTGAGTTACACTTGGCTCTTTATTATCTTCATTTACCAACCTCTCCCTAACTTGCAATGCTTTATATGCAATATCTCTTAATGACCTGCTAACTCTAATAGAATTATCATCCCTTAAATATCTTCTGATTTCCCCAATAATCATAGGAATTGCATATGTTGAAAACCTTAAGTTTAAACTTAAATCAAAATTATCAATGGATTTCATTAAACCAATACAACCCACTTGAAATAGATCATCAACATCCGCACCTCTATTATTAAAACGCTTTATCACACTTAAAACCAATCTTAAGTTTCCTTGAATAAATTCTTCTCTACACTCATACTCTCCATTTTGTATCCTATATAGTAACTCTTTCATTTCCTTTTCTTTTAGTTTAGGTAATTTTGAAGTATTTACTCCACATATCTCTACTTTATTAAACATCATAAGTTCATCATTCCTTTCAGAAATAACTGCTCTAGAATTATGTCCTTATGCCTTATTTATTATACTAGAGACAACCTTATACTTTTTAACTACTAATTGTGACATTCAGAATCAATCACAAATCAGGAATTAGATTAAAGATGTAACTTTTAGGGAACAATAATTGTAGTTATATTAAAAATAAGGTGGGGATAAAATGAGTGATAACATTAAAAATATTGATCTTATAGAAAAGAACTTAAAATATTTGACTGAAAATCATAGCGAAATTTATGATGCCTATTCTAATTATGGTAAATTAATTCATGAAAAAGGCGGTCCATTAGATGCGAAAACTCGTTGGCTTATTAAAATAGCTCTATCCACAGATAGCCAATATGAATATGCCTTAAGAACCCATATTTTGAAAGCCCTAAAAAGTGGATGCACAAAAGAAGAAATTGAACATGCAATGCTTCTGGTAGCGCCAACCTCAGGCTTTCCTAAAATGATGAAGGGAATTCTAATATTAAGAGATATTACTGACAAAACAGAATAACTGGATCGACCTGATTTCATTAATTAAAAAGAGGATTTGGAGAACTTTTATTGAATTTACTAATATATGAATAATTTGCTAGCTTCAAAATAGTAAAGTACGGAATGGAGGGACAATATTATGATCGTTTCTAATAAAAGTCAGATTAGTGAAATGCAACTTCAAGGGGAAGGTATAAAGGATGCATTTAAAAAGGTCCTTATTTCACCAAAAGATGGGTGGGAAGGAAATGTAATGAGAGTTTTCAAACTAAAAAGTGGTGGAAATACACCAAAGCATGAACATCCATGGTTTCATGTTAATTATATAATAAAAGGTAAAGGAAAACTGTATCTTGATGGAACAAATTATGAAATTGAAGAAGGTTCTTTTGCTTATGTTCCCGCAGGCAAAACTCATCAATTTGTTAACAACAGTAATGATGATTTAGAATTTATTTGTATTGTTCCAGAAGAAGGAGAAAAATAAAAGAATCTCACGGTATAATATGCCGTGAGATCCTTTCTTACACACAATCTCTTGGGATTTCTTTCTTCCAAGTTTTACTGAAAATTTCTTTATCATTTTCAAATGCAATCAACTTGTTAACTAAATAAAATTTTGTTTCATCGCTTGTCATTTTACTATAACTTGTAATCTTTATGTTCCAGTCATCTCGTCCTATAGTTAAATCCCATTCACATTTAACACATGCTGACAATGGATCATTTTCTGCTATCGTATACGTATTTTTATTGGTACTTCCATACTGTATACCATTTGTAAGCAGTTTCATTTCACCCTCGTCAGAGAAATCATCCAGTTTCCAGATGCCTCTAACCAAATCATGCGATACAACTCTTTTTCTATTTTCAGGTCTTATACTTTCTGTATCTATTACCTTGTTTATTTCAGGTTTATTAAACTGAACAGATGATTCCCCATCCGGTTGTGGGATTCTAACTGGTAGCGTCATATTAGTATCTTTTCCTGAATATATTTTGAGCGTCACCGGTTTTTTCGATGGCCATGCTTGTGGCCAGTATGTTGGTGAAACAACAACTTCCAACCGATGTCCTTTAGGTATTTGCTGACCCAGCACATCAAGTTGAACCATTACTTTGTATTTTTTAAAAGGTTCCAAAAGTTCTGGATGTTCATGTGAGTTTCGATGCGTCAGATTAAGCATACCCCAGCTAATAAGTGTTGATTCACCTGTTGGTGCTTTATCACATAACCTTACTGCTAATAATGCATTTTCCTGATCAGACGAAACTTCAGCATGAAAGATGGGATGTCCCAAAAGCTCCATGGTTTCTTCCAATGGCTCTGATGTAAAAACGACAGCTTTTCCATTCTCTAAACGTTGATCAGCTGCAAAATCACCGGGTTGCCCAAATGGACAAAATACTCCCGAATAAAATCCATGTTCCTGTACACTCGGAATACTAAATGTTTCTCCACCCTTAACTTCATCTACTAATTTACCTTCTGTAAGCCAAAGTGATTTATTATTAACATTTTCAGATGGCCATGATGAATCAGAAACCCATTTCCCAGGTCTTTCAGAATATATGTCTTCTGGCAATTCACTATCTTGCATCCATGTAATTAACTTAGGTTCATCCATTATACCTGTATCTTTACCTTTTAACCATTGATCCCACCATTTTAAACATTCCTGTAAAAATCCAATAGCAGGTTCAGGTGTGGCCACTTCAGGAAATTCATGTACCCAAGGACCAATTAACCCTTTGCTTTCATTCGGCAATTTTTCCATCATTCTGAGCACCGAATTTGTATATCCATCCTTCCAACCACTTACAGCAAACACAGGTATCTTTATATCGGAGTAATCTTCACAAATCGATCCATGTTTCCAATATGAATCTCTACGCTGGTGCCTTATCCATTCTTCCACATATGGCGGTGTGTTTTCTAATCGGTCTAGCCAGTTTTCTCTCCAGCTTTCACCTACCACCAACGGATCTTGTGGCCTTGCACTATAAACAAACATTGTGGAAGCCCACCAAAGCATATCTGATGCTAAAACGTTGCCACCTCTATAATGAACATCATCTGCATAACGATCATCCGTGGAACACAATGTAATAATTGTCTTCAAAGCAGGATGTTGCCTTGCTGCTACTTGTAGACCGTTAAATCCACCCCATGATTTTCCAAACATACCTATTGATCCTGTAGACCATGATTGCTTCACTATCCAATCAAACACTTCTAATGCATCGTCTTGTTCCTGCTTCAAATATTCATCAAGCAAAATGCCATCCGAATCACCCGAACCTCTGATATCAACGCGGATACTTGCATACCCATGCCCCGCAAAATAGGGGTGCCTTGCCGAATCTCTAATAGCCGTGAAATCATTTTTTCGATACGGGATATATTCCATTATCGCTGGGACTGGATTCTCCTGCGCATCCTTTGGTAGCCATATCGTTGCAGCCAGTTTTGCTCCATCAGACATAGGAATCCAAATATGTTCTATCTTCTTTATTTCTCGTGGGTAATCCGTTTTTATATTATGCTTCTGCGAATCTTTTATACTAAATACCAATATTTTCACCCTTTCTATCTCTATATTACGCTATTCGCTGTTTTTCTTTTTTCTCATACTTCCCTAATATTGTATCAGAAAGAATAGCGAGTACTGTTGCTGGAATCGCACCAGCATATATTTTAACGTCTAATTGCAGACTAATCCCAGACATAATTTCTTTTCCTAAACCACCAGCTCCAACATATGGCCCTAAACATGCAACTGCAACTGCTACAACACAAGCAACTCGAAGCCCAGCCATTATAAAAGGTATAGATAAAGGAAATTGCACTATAGTTAATAGTTGTAACGGCGTCATACCAGACCCTTTCCCTGATTCTATAATACTCGGATCTACTTCTTTTATCCCAACATATGTATTTCTAACTATTGGTAATAACGAGTATAAGAATATTCCGATTACCATTGTTTCAAATCCTAATCCGAAATAAAGCATTAATATAGCTAACATGGCTAAACTTGGGATTAATTGAAGTATGCTTGTTAAAGAAATTATGAGTGATGCAAGTTTTTCATATTTTGCAGCAACAATGCCGAGCGGTATCCCAATAATAAGTGCAAGTCCAATACCGTAAGCTACCATTAATATATGATCAATTGTTAGAAAAAATAATTCGGCACTGTGTTCTATCATATACTGACCTAGTTCAATAATGAAATTCATATTAATCTCCCTTTTTTTATTTTATAGCATTCTTTTTTTGTAAAAACTCTTTAACAACCTCTTCTGTGCTACGCCCATTAATATTTACTTCACGAATTAAAGCCGTCATTTCGTCAGTGCTAATAAATCCAACGATAGAGTCAAGAATTTCACCAACTTCTGGATACTTCTCTATCACTTCATTTCTAGCAACTAAAGATGCATCATAAGGTGGGAAGAACTCCTTATCATCTTTTAACAGTTTCAAATCATATTCTAAAATTTGTGGGTCAACTGTATATGCTGTAACAACATCTAAATCATCGCTTGCAATACCTTTATACATTAATGCTACTGCCATTCCTTTTACATCAGCAAATTTATAACCATATGCCTTTTGATAACCTTTATATCCATCATTTGCACGTTCAATCCAAGCACTATCTGTTCCTACTATAAGTTTATCTGCATACTTTCCTAAATCCGTCATAGTACTTATCTTACTTTTATCTGCAAAATCGCTTTTGATAGCAATACCATATTGATTACTAAATCCAATGGAATCATACCATTTAATATTATATTCTTCCCCGAATAATTTTTGTGCTTGTTTAATTGTTTTTTGCGGATCAGTTGAATATTCTACTTGATCTTCATCAAAATGATTATTATATACTTCTCCTGAATATAAGGTAGCAATATCAAATTCTTTTCTGTCGAGTGCTGCCATTATTTGAGGACTAGCTGGAATATCTTCTGTTATATTCACTTCATGAATCGTTCGGTCTTCAACTAATTGCTTCACAATCTGGCCCATAATTTTAGGGTCCGTATAATCTTGTGCTCCATACTCAAATACTTGCCCACCCTCTGTAGTTTTTTTACTACTACTACATCCTGAAAGTGTAAATACCATTACAGCAAGTAAACTAGCAATTAATATTTTTTTCATAGTTATAATTCTCCTTTTTTCATATAATTATTGATTCTTAGAAATTCCTTTTTCCATTTTACCTAAAAATAAATCTAATAGTAATGCAATACTAATAGCTAATAGTGTTCCTGTGAAAATCATAAATTTATCGTTATAACCAATACCAGCTATTATCAAATCACCTAATCCACCAGCACCAATGAGAGCTGCAAGTGTGGTCCAACTAATAACGTAAATAGCAGTTATACGAATTCCAGACATAATATAAGGTAGAGCTACTGGCAATTCAATTTTAAACATTCTTTGATATGTATTAAATCCCATTCCTTTAGCAGCATCTATGATACTTGGATCAATTGATTGCACCCCAGTATAAGTGTTACGTAATAATGGCAAAAGAGCATATAAGAACAATGCCGCAACTGCAGGCTTAAAGCCTATTCCCAAAATAGGAATCATAATTGCAAGTAATGCGATGGTTGGTATTGTTTGAAAGAAATTGGCTATATTAAAAATAAGATTTTTAAGCTTAATGCTCTTCATTTTTGTCATGTATATGGCAAGCGGAACTGTCACCACTACAGATAAAAAAATAACCACAAAAGATATAACCAAATGTTCATAGGTATACCCTAAAATAGATTCATAGTTTCCCCCCCAAAAGCCAAGGTAATCTGAGATGAATTCCATTTACACACCACCAGTCTTATTCTCATAACTTTGCTGTAGAGCCTTAAATAATTGTTCGCGGTCGAGTACGCCAACTAAGTCCTCAGTTTCAGAAATAATCGGTATTATAGCTGTATTCATTTTGGTTATTTGTTTCATAACCATATTTATATCCATATTTTCTAATAATGGTTTATCATAAACATTTATTAACTCTTTTAATCTACCTTTTGGGCTTGCTAATGCAACATAAATACTTATTATTCCTACATATTTTTTTAACGCATCTATTACTGGAATTTCCGCTACATTATTACTAATCATAATCTCAATAGCTTTCGCTACAGTATTTTCAGATGAAACCGAAGGGTACTCTACTTTGATAAATTCACTTAATGGTGGCAACGTTTTAGCATTTTCTAATCGTTCCCGTCCAATAAATTCTTTGACAAAATCATTGACAGGATTCGCGAGTATTTCACTAGGTGAACCCTTTTGAACGATACGCCCATCTTTCATTAAAATAATTTGATCGGCTATTTTAATTGCCTCATCCATATCATGTGTTACAAAAACAATCGTTTTATTAATCTCTCGTTGAAGACGAACCAGTTCATCTTGTAGTTGTTCCCTCGTAATTGGGTCTAGGGCACTAAAAGGCTCGTCCATAAGAATCGTAAATGGTTCTGCAGCAAGAGCACGTATAACACCAATTCGTTGTTTTTGACCGCCACTTAATTTAGAAGGGTAACGGTGTCGAAAACTTTTCGGATCAAGGTTTACCATATTTAGTAATTCATCGACTCTTTCTTTTATTCGCTT
>JBLHPD010000021.1:0-37904 GCA_047624165.1 Clostridium sp.
CCATCGTACCTGTAGATGTATTCATTTACTAAGAATGTATTTTTTGATGGATAGCTAAACGTTTTTTTTAAACCTTCTTTTGGGGAGCCTATTAAGCCTATTAAAAAAGTCATTTCCTTTTCCTTTAGCATTTCAAATGTATATTCAATATGTTCCGTATGGAAAGCAAGATGATGCACTCTTGAACCATAATTAGATACAAATTTTTCAGTAGGACCTGATTCTTCATCAGATACATAAGGCTTAATTCCAGAGGTGAATACCATGGCAAAATGGCCATCTACAACTCTTGCAACCGATGTAATGGAATTCATGGATTTCACATATATTGCAAAATCAAAATTGTAATTAGTTAATTCCATAAGTTCAAGTATTGCTGCATCCCTATCCTTTGAAAGTATTCTTGTAGCTGCATGGTCAAGAGCCTTTATATTATTAACATAGTTATCAGAGGGCTTTTTAATATCTAAGTTCAAAGAAGAAAAGCTTTTATCTGAGTAATTTCCTTCCTCGTTTTTCCATTCTATTAACCCATAGGAAAATCCTGTGAAACTAGAAGGTGTAGTTTGAATATAGTAATAATTATCAGTTTCAATTATGCAATCAGTTAAAAAATTAACTCCTCTAGATTTTTGAATTTCATAGTATTTCTTAATATTACTGCATTTAAATACAAAAGCTTCTAACCTTGTGTTTGGTAAATGCTTTGTGCTTGGATGAATATTAAAGTCTAAATAAGGATTTTCGCCCTTTTTTCTAGCTTTTATTAAAAAGTCTGCGGAACTTATAGATGTATTCTTTAATACGAATATCTTTTCATGCTGATTTTCCATTGCAGCATATAAATCATGGCCAGTATATTTCAAAAAATCTTTTAAAGCATCCTCTTGTGTATCAATTTCTGTATTTATAAGAACATACTGGAGATCACCTACAATACCATGAAGCCCCAATTTTACACGAATTTCTTTAATTTTTTTAGCTTCAATTTTTAATAATTCATCATTGTTTAAAAAGTTTTGGTTTATTAAAAGCTTTTCTTTATAGGCTAAATGCATATCCCAAAAATTTGGAATAATCATGTCTTTCATGTTGATTCCCCCTAAGTTAATATATTTTTCTCCTTTAAAATAACATTGTATAAACCGTTTTGTTTCAACTCAATATAATATATAATATAGTTTTCTATATTACCATTATTCTACAACTAAGCCTAATATCCTTTAAGCTATAGTGGAGTTATGATAAAATCTCTAGAGTACTCGGTAGTTCTTACACCATCCTCTTAAAGTTCGTAACTTTTTACTATTGTAATGTAGTTTATTCCTAAGTCGTCACAAGTAAAAATGCCACAAACTTTTATTGTTTGTGACGTCTAATATGAACATTATGTTTGAAGTGTGGCGTAAAAAATGTCGTAAATTCAGTTATGAAAAAAAGTAAAAACTTCCAGTTTTTACTAAGACCTCAGAGGTCCTAACAAAAGTGGAAGTTTATGTTTGCTATTTGTAGGATGGAGATAAAGTTTTTTTATTTTCTGCTATTTTATTAGTATTAACCCTAGATAATTTGCTCATAAATTTAAAATTGATACTAGAACCTATGATAATAAAAATAATTCCTATTGTCGTATTTAAAGCAATTGCCTCTTTTAAAATTATTAAAGCTAAAATTGGTGCTAAGGCCGGTTTAATAAAGAATACAATTGAAGCAGTAGACGCAGAAGTCTCTTCCATTGCTAAAATATAAAATGTGAACCCGAGTCCAGTGACACAAATGCTAATATAGGCTAACAAAGATATATTATATATTGTTATCCCCTTAAAAATCGGAATATTTGAGAATTCTTTTAAACCATTAGCAGAAAGAAAATTTGATACAAAATTTACTTTTGTAATAAGGATAAGTACTAACATTTCTAGGCTACCCATTAAAAATGTAAAGCAGTTTACGACTACGCCTCCAAACTTTTTACATTTTTTATTGCTTATTACACTATATAACGCAAAGGTCATAGAAGATATAATAATAAATATCACGCCTTGTAAACTAAGTTGCATGTTAAAAGGATTTAATATGCATATCATTCCAATTATGTTCAAGATCATTGAAATAATAGTATGCTTATATAATTTTTCACCAATTAAAAAAAAGGCAAAAGTAACTACAAATATCGGATTGCAACTAAAAAGAATAGCAACTAAAGATGCCTTACAGTATAAAATTGCAAGTTGATAAAAGGTCATACTCA
Organism: Clostridium sp.; assembly: GCA_047624165.1. Lineage (GTDB taxonomy): Bacteria > Bacillota > Clostridia > Clostridiales > Clostridiaceae > Clostridium_AD. The sequence goes on from JBLHPD010000021.1 coordinate 2,252, forward strand.
CTACAACACAAATAAAGCCTGTGAGTAGGAAAAACACAATATCATCTTTACTTAATGAAATTTTTTTATCTTTTAAATTTTTTAAAGCCATGGGAAATAAAATGATTGCACCTACTAAAAATCTTATGAAACTTATTTGTATAGGATTAAACTCATTGGAAACCATTTTTAAAACTATTTCCATAGTACTGAAAAGAAAAGCAGATAGAATTATAAACCAATATCCCTTTTTCATTATAAACGCCTCTAATATATTGAATTTGATCATGCAAGTAATATAGCTAATAATATTATTTGAAATAAATAATTGTTCTTATAATACACATAATCCATTTATATATTACCACAAAGTGCTACAGTTCACTACCCTTAAACTTTGCTAATCTTACTATGAACTCTTCATAAAATCTCTTTGCTTCATAACCTCATACCATTTAAACTATCTTGGTAGTTCCGTTTCACACACTTTTCTATAAAGCAGTGACGCAATTCCTATGACTACAAGTGTAATTATTCCCGTAAGTAAATTTCTATCTACACCCGGCAGAAGTAATAAGATTCCAATAGGTATAATACCAAATATCATTCCGCCCAGAACCCCAAACATAGATGCCATGCTTTGCTTGATTACAATCACTTCAGATTCCCAAGTAAAATTCGGTATTTTAAGGTTAATGAAGATTCCCCATACAGAAGTTAAGCTTACATACGTAAGTGGCGTTATAAACATCCATAGGGTTAACATAATATCCGCTTTCAAACAAAGACTCATTAATAAAGAACTTAGTAGAGATATAGGCAATAGAATGGCTACGTTGACTGCCATTTTACTTCTATATATAGTTGCTACGTCTAATGGGGCGGATTGTAATATCCATAAGTTCTTTCCCTCTAGGGAAAGTGACACAGCAGTGGTACATGTCATTGCAAGTAATGCAGAAATAATGAAAGGCACAAAGTTATTAATCATAGATCTTATACCTGGAATTCCAATGAGCTGTACCATTTTATCTATTCCTACAAGGAAACATGCAATTGATGTTACTATAAGCATCACTGCACCCATTCCTACATTGACCACATAGATATATGAAGAGAAGAATCTTTTCATTTCTTTTAGGTATAATGCCTTAAAAGGAGATGCTGTTTTTAAACTTTGCAATTTATACTTTGATTTAGTTTGGTGCGATGTGAGTCCAGTATTGATGGCTATATATTTTATGGAAACAATTTTTACAAATACATAGTACCATGCAACTGAAATCACCAAAAAAACAAGGAATGAAACAATACTATATTGACAAATAGCCCTCTCCATTATACCTGTTATTGGATATATTTGATTCATTTTCTTGGATAACATTGCGCCTAGCGCTGCTAATTTCCTAATATTTATTTGCCCTGTATTCATAGTTCCTGTACTCATGCTTAACCACATAAACCCAATTAATAGGGCAAATGATAGTATGATGCTAATAATATTAGTATGTTTAAATCTAGCTGAAATAGCGCTAATAATTGCACCAATAACTGCTGCTATTGTCATTGGTACTAAAGGTGTTACAAATATAGCAATAAGCCACATCACATAAAATATCGTATGCGGATGAACCCATATACTGTAGGCAACTCCCATAGGAAGCATAATAACAAGTGATAAAAGTGCATTCATTCCATACATCAATAGAAACCTGCTTGTGATGACAGTGGTTGTTTGAACTGGAAGTGCCATAAGCATATCGTAATCTTTGAATGCAAATAATATTCCACTAGCCTTAAATATAGTAAAAAACATAACAAGCAAACTCGTAATCGTAAATGCGTAACCTGGAATAATCCGTGCTAGTCCTATACTACCCATTCCATATCCCATACCAAAGCAATATAGTGAAAGTGTAAACATAAGTATAGTCATTATTAAAACAAATATAACAACTCTATTTTTCTTATTTTTATCACTTTCATATAGAAAAGTGTTCACTCCGGACTGATTCAAAAACTGCGCCTTTAAAAGAATCAAGGTGTTATTTAGCATTTTCCGCTACCTCCATAAAAAGTGATTCCAAGGATCGATTTTGAATTAAAGTTTCTGTATCTCCCGCTTCAATGAGTTTACCATTTTTAATAATAGCAATTTTATTGCAAAGTTTCTCTGCTACATCAAGCACATGTGTAGAGAAGAAAATAGCACTTCCCTCTTTGCATATTTCATGCATCGTATTTTTTAGGCTTAGAGATGCTTTTGGGTCCAATCCTACGAATGGCTCATCGAGCATCAGTAGTTTAGGTTTATGGACTAGGGCAGAAATCAAAGCCAATTTCTGTTTCATTCCATGAGAATAAGAAGAAATCAGATTTCCAAGCTCAGTTGTAATTTCAAATAAATCCCCGTATTTCCCAATGCGCTCTTCTCTTTCTTCTTTTCCAACTCTGTAAATATCAGAGGTAAAATTCAAGTATTGAATGCCTGTTAAATGCTCATATATATCTGGATTATCTGGTATATATGCGATTACTTTTTTACAATCTATTGGAGATTTTTTAATATCATGTCCGTCAACAAATATTTCCCCTTCTTCAAAATCAAGTACCCCTGCAATGGCTTTTATCATTGTACTCTTTCCGGCTCCATTGTGCCCTATAAATCCATAAATATCTCCAGCTTCCACTGTAAGATTAAAATTATCCACAGCTTTTTTCCCACCTTTATATATCTTTGAAAAATTTCTAATTTCTAACATAACCCTTTCCCCTTTTCAGATATAAATTTTAAATTTTCATAACTTTAACGTAATAAATATCAAAAGGTTCATTATAATTTTAAAAATATACATTACGAGAATAGCCTTTCTGTTTTCTTAGTAATTAAAACAAGTTTGATTTCATAAAAAATAAAAAAATAGCTGCTAATTTATTAGCAAGCTATTTTTTATCATTATTTAATATTACTCGTGTTACTAATAGATAAATAAGTAGATGACCTGGCGTATTTATAAGTGCAAAAATTCCCCAAAGCCAATAATATTTTTCTTTACGTCTTCTTGCATCATAAAATACCCAAGCACCTTGAATTAATAGGATAGGAGTAGCTATTATTAGTAGTATAATTAATCCATTATTTGAAAGTTCCATTAAACTTCACTTCTCCTTCTTTTCATCGCTAGTACAGGTATTATTATCCAAGGAACAATGGTAATTATAATCATCTGTGAAATAATAAGTAGCTTAGGACCAATTTTGATGATGGCTATGGAACATAAAGAAAGAAATATAAGTGAGGATAATATAAACAGAATGAACTCTTTTTTATTCTTCTTGTGTTCTCTTATACACTCTCCTTGCTCTATTATACTTAGGGTGTCTATATCAAAATCAAATATATCTTCATTTAACGCATCCATTTTCTTAGCTGTGGAATTTAGCACACTTTTAAATTCTAAGTCAGCCTCACAGTGCACTGTGTTTGGGGATGTTTTTTCCTGAGATTCATTATAAAATTCATCAATTATAGAGTTTTTGTTTCTTTCAGAATCCTTCATTTATATAATCTCCTTTCTATAAGTTTCACTTATAATATATTTTACTGCATTATGAAGCCTTTACCGAACTGTTCCAAGAGGGCATCCTAAAATTTCTGATATTTCCTCATATTTATAACCATAGTAATGCTTTAAAATAAATACAGCCCTTTTCTCATAAGGTAACTTTAAAATTATTTTCATTACCTCTTGATATTCAAAATTTAATATTACAGTGTCTTCTAATTGTTTTCCTCTATCAACCACATTTTCCTCTATTGTTTTAATGAATTTATTCTTTCTTAAATAATCTCTGTAAACATTAGTAGCTATTTTTATGAGCCAAGTAGAAAACTTTGCTCTAGGCTCAAATTTATTTATATTAAGTACAGCTTTAAGCATGGCGTCTTGAATAATATCCTGTGCTAAGTGTGGGTCTCCTACCATTTTAACAGTATAACCTTTTAAAATATTGTAATTATCTTTTAAAAGAGAATTTAGCGCGCTTTTATTTCCATCTTTAGCTCTATTAATAAGATCTAGTTCATCCAATAACAATCACCCCTAGCAATCGTTTAACGTAAATACTGATTAAAAAGTTCACTATATTTATTATAATATATAATTATTAATATATTTTGCTGTTTTTCTATTTTCTTTTCTCTTATTAAAAATACCGTATACACTGCACATTTCTATGCTATCTATACGGCATTTAATACCAAGTAAATTCTTCATTTTTAGAATCCAAGCTCTTCATCTATCAATACGACTTCCATATCCATGCCATGCATCTTTTTATAGTAAATTACAAGACCATTGCAGATACGATCTGGACTGGAACAATTATAACAACGATCTCCTTTTATTGCACAGGGCGTTCTCAATCCTAATCTCATAGCATTGCGAGGAGCAGCGATGTTACGGGCACGCCAAATAGCATCTTCAAGTGACTGCGAAATTTTATTTGTGCTGACAACAAAATATACCTTCTTATGACCGAACAGTGATCCAGCTACACGATTACCTGTGTCATCAATATTAACAAGCTCTCCTGATTCTGAGAGGGCGTTGACTGACGTCAAAAAAATTTCTGTTGTCAGGCACTCTATTGCCGTATCACCGAATGTTTTCCCTGACACCAAATGCTTAGGATCAACAACCTTATTGTGTGAGGCAAATCTATCAAACAAGTTCATCTGTAGCATAGTATCAGAATCACCAAAGCCAATATATTTGTCATTAAGACTATTGTCTAAATACTGTGCCGCATCTTCGGTAGTTTTAAAGAAGCTTACCTCATAATTGTTTTTCTTAAGTTCAGTAATAGTTTTTTCAATATTCATAGTTTTACTATCCTCCAATCTATTTTCTATTTAAGCTCCTTTTTATTTTTTAATTTCTAATAATTCTTGATATTCATATAGCTTTTATTCTACATCAAAGTTATTATTCATCTTCTTCAATAATTCAAGAAAAATGTCTTTTTCTTTTTTTGTAAAATTTTTATATGCAATTAAATTCACTTTTCCAGAAATTTCATTTACTTTTCCTTCAATTCCTCTACCTTTTTCAGTTAAAATTATGTAGGTTACTCTTCTATCTTGTATACATTTTTCCTTTTTTACATATCCTAAATTTGATAACTTATTAACTAATGCTGTAATCGTAGACTTATCTTTTCCTATTGTTTTCCCTATTTGATTCATACTTAGTCTTCCATTATTATTATATAATACTGTAAGGATATTGCCATATGCAGGTGCCAAATCATCTAACCCTTTTTCTTTTAATGCTTTTTCAATAAATCTAGTCATTTTTTTCTTAGTTTTGCTTATAAAATATATTATATATTTATCATTCATAATTAGGCTCCTATCCTTAATTTAATTTAAATTATCTACCTAATTATAGTATGGTATAAGCTAAAAAGCAATTAAAACATGGTTTGACATAAAACTATATTTCGGTTATAATTAGTTTTATACCAAACTATATTTACAAAGGAGTTTTTGAAATGAATAACAATGAATTTAGAGCAATGCTCGTAACAGAAACAGAAAATAAAGAATTTAAAAGAGAACTTACAACTAGACACATAAATGATCTACCAGAAGGCGATGTAATAATAAATGTAAAGTATTCTTCATTAAACTATAAAGATGCCCTTTCCGCTATAGGAAATAAAGGTGTAACTAGAAATTATCCACACACACCAGGAATCGATGCTGCAGGTATTGTAGTCCAAAGCAATAATGATAGTTTAAAAATTGGAGCTGAGGTACTTGTAACAGGATACGGGTTAGGAATGAGTACATCAGGTGGTTATGGAGAGTATATTAGAGTTCCTGCGCAGTGGGTAGTAGAACTTCCTTCAAATCTTTCTCTAAGAGAGAGTATGATATACGGTACTGCTGGATTCACTGCGGCACTGTCAGTTTATAAATTAGTTAATTCAGGTGTTAAGCCTAGTGACGGAGACATATTAGTTACCGGATCTACAGGTGGAGTGGGAAGTATGGCCATTTCAATTTTGAGCAAGATTGGTTATAATGTCACTGCTGCTACAGGAAAAGCTTCTGAAAAAGATATGTTACTCGGAATTGGTGCAAAAAACATAATTGATAGAAATGAAATAGATGACACTTCTGGGAAAGCACTCTTAAAGAATAGATGGGCCGGAGTAATAGACACAGTAGGCGGAAATATATTAGCTACAGCCATTAAAACAACCAATTATGGTGGTAGTGTAACTTGTTGTGGAAATGTTGCATCTGATGAATTTAAAACGTCAGTCTATCCCTTTATTTTAAAAGGAATCTCAGTACTAGGAATAGATTCTGTTAAATGCCCTATGGATATTAGACTGCGAATTTGGGAGAAATTATCCTTAGATTGGAAGATAACTGATTTATATACGAATGTGAATGAAGTATCTTTAGAAGGATTAAATAGTGAAATAGATACTATACTTAGTGGAAATCACAAAGGTAGAACTATAGTTAATCTCGACTTATAGATTGTAAAAAGCTATGTAACAAAAGGAACAAGAAACATATATTTTCTTGTTCCTTTTATTGTATATTTAAAAAGGAGAAAAAAGATGAAATTATTATTTGAACAAGCTAAATTAGGAAAGATTTTATTAAAAAATCGATTTGTTAGAAGTGCTACGTGGGAAAATATGACTACAGAAGATGGTCATCTCACAAAAAAGCTTTTGGATATCTATGAAACCTTAGCAATGTCTGAAGTTGGCTTACTTATAACAGGATATGCAAATGTCATAAAAGAGGAACAACCTAACCATGGAATGATGGGAATTTATGATGATACTTTTATTGATGAATATAAAAAGTTAACTGAGTTAGTTCATAAATTTGGTTCGAAGATAATAATGCAAGTAGCGTATGGTGGAACAAAAACAACATATAATGTTGGGAAACGATTAATTTACGCTCCAAGTGAAGTTGCGCAGATAAGTACAGGTGTAGTAGGAAAAGCTATGACTAAAGAGGATATAGATCTTGTAATAAATGCTTTTGCAGATGCCGCGGAAAGAATTCAGAAATCTGGCTTTGATGGTATAGAGATACATGGTGCTCATTCATATTTAATAAATCAATTTCTAAGTCCTTATTATAATAAAAGAACTGATGAATATGGTGGAAGCTTGGAAAATAGAATGAGATTTTTAACCGAAATATATTACAAAATAAGAGAAAAAGTGGGAAATGATTTCACAATATTAATAAAGCTTACTTCCAGCGAATTTTTTGAAGGTGGAATGACATTCGATGAAACTAAGTTAATCTGTAAAAAATTAGAATCCATTGGTGTTGATGCTCTAGATATTACTGGAAATATTCATGGTAAAGCGAGTTCAATGGTTGGCGAAGCATTTGACGGCTATAAATTGCAAAAGGAAGGTTATTTTGTTGAATATGCGAAAGTAATTAGTAATGAAGTTAAAATACCTATAATTACGGTAGGTGGATTTAAAGATATAAGCAAGATAGAACATATATTAAATGAGAGTAATATCGATTTTTTTGCTCTATCAAGACCACTACTTTCAGAACCTAATTTAATAAAAAGATGGAAATCTGGGGATAGAAAACCATCTATCTGTCTTAGTTGTTCTAAATGCAGAACTGATGAGGGAAATTATTGTGTTATTTTCAATAATGCAAATAAGTAAAAAAATATTTATATTTTACAAATTATAAGTTAATTAAGTATGAATTGATTTAATAAATAAAGAGTGGATTAACCCCAAAATATTGGTTAATTCACTCTATTTTTGAATATTTTTTAAATATATCTATAAATAATAAGATAATAAGATAAATTAAGCTATTTTCTTAACTTAATGACTATGTGGTGCTACCCCTAAGATCACTTATAGCTAACTACCTCGACACCTTCATTTCGAACTATATTGTTTAATTCTCTTAAATAATCGGGTGATGGAGTTCCAAACTGCCTTGATGGTTTTTCTAAACCAAGAGCTTCATATTTACTATCTCCAAATGAATGATATGGTAATAGTTCTAATTTGGGTGCATCTATATTATCTTTAACAAATCTAGGTTTGGTCTTCAACAGTTTGCACTAGAGTGCCTTTCGTTACCACAATATATTCTGTCGTTGAATTTTGATGAGGTGTAGATACATTGGATGTTGGATCCATCAATTTATATCAACCTTTCTTAATACATATAAAAAATGCATTTATTCTAAAAAAATTAAAAAAATAATTCAGATATTATACTCTTTTTATAACAATTCTATCTTCTCTAACCTTTAAACCCGTTAGACTTATATGTTTTCTTCCAATAACTCTCATCAGCTCAATAACCACTATATTGCAAAATATATGTTATAACCTATATTTTGTAAAGGATATCACTTATATAATTGTTTGTCAATATTAATTAACCAGAATTTTAAAATTGTATGATTAACCAGAATTTTAAAATTGAAGCCATACCAATCCAAAATTTGATTTTATTAGATAAATCTGTTATACTGATTAGATATTCTATAAATATATAGTGATTTGTTTACAATAAATACATATATTAAATACTATAAAAGATGGATAAATGGTAAATAATAAAATTAAATAATTTGATTTTAAAAGCTTATTACTTATATTAGTTTGCTGGAATTCATATCAAATTAATATATATGATATATAATCTAAGGAGGAAAAAATTAATGATAAAAAACAATTTTAAAAAACTGAGTGTAATAGCTCTAAGTCTAGCAGTTCTGACTTTTGTGGGCTGTAGTAGTAGTAGTAGTAGTAGTAGTAGTAATAGTAAAAGTGCTAACAAATCTATTGGTGAGCAAATGGATTACAAAATTACAGGCATAGATGCTGGTTCTGGCGAAATGGAATTTGCAGAGCAAGCTGTTAAAGAATATAACACAAATTATACTGTTCAAGCTAGCTCAGGTGCCGCTATGACACAAGCACTAGCAGATGCTTATGCAGATAAAAAACCAATAATAGTTACTGGTTGGTCTCCTCACTGGATGTTTTCTAAATATGACTTAAAATACTTAGATGATCCTAAGGGAATTTTCGGTGGCGTTGAACACACAAGTACTGTTGTGCGCAAAAACTTAAAAGAAGAAATGCCTAATGCTTATAAAATATTAGATCAATTTTATTGGACTCCAGAAAATTCTGAATCTGTTATGCTTGACATTAACGGTGGCGGAGACATAAAGAAAGTTGCAAGACAATGGGTTACTGACAATACAGATAAAGTAAGTAAATGGACAGAAGGCGCAAAAAAAGTAGATGGCGATGCAATCAGGATTGCTTATGTTGCTTGGGATAGTGCAATTGCATCTACTAACATAATTGGATCAGTATTGGAAGATATTGGTTACAAAGTTACTCTTGTACAAGTAGATGCAGGACCAATGTGGTCTGCAGTAGGTACTGGAGATGTAGATGCTATTGTTGCAGCTTGGTTACCAGGAACACATGCTAAATACTATGCAGACTACAAAGATAAAGTTGAAGACTTAGGACCAAACCTAGAAGGAGCTAGAGTAGGTTTAGTTGTTCCTAAGTATATGGATATTAATTCTATAGAAGATTTAGCTAAATAGATTATAAAAAATAGAACCCTCTGTAAAGCTCCTGCTATACAGAGGGTTTTTTATATGTCAACTAAACCAGTTACTCATATGCCTCATCCCCTAAAATTTTAAGGGTTTTCGGAATTCTTATATATATAATATCACTTCCAGAACTAGTAACATCATTATTACTTTCATTATCTATTTTTTCATAAAACTGCTTAATAGCTATGTCTTTAAAAAACTGTGTAAGTCTATACTCTTGCTTTTCACACTCTATATTTAGTTTGCTTCTAATTAATTTTATATTAGGTTCCTTTATCATATTTGTAAAATCAATTCCATTAAGCGTTATAGCTCCAGGGTACCAATATACTTCTATTTTGTTATCATCCGAAGTTTTTCTATCAACAATAATTTGATGATTTTCCTTTGTAAAATTAAATTCTAAATCTTTTCCATCATAATTAAAATTGTAATTTTTAGTATTATATTTTTTCTGGGAACTCTTAAGAGCTAATACCTGTGGATTTGTCATTACCTCATACTTTTCAAATTGTTTTAAGTCTACACTTGATATAGACTTAACAAAATTCCCTTTTGGGATTGTATAATAAAAAATAACTCCTAGTATATTAAGTGAAATGTACACTATTACAATAAATCTTATATATTTATTTTTCATCCTCTCACCTCCAGGTTATTAGATACAAGAACACTAGCTATGAAAAATATAGTTGCAGTAATTAAAGATTTAATCATGAAAATAAAAAAATTGTTTTCTTTTACAAAAAACTCAATTATATTTCCAAAGATTGGTGTTTGTGTAAGTAACACCCCTACTGTCAATATAATAACAATAAAGATATTAGACTTTTGAGTAAGAACAGTGCAGAAATAAACAAGTGAACTGAGCAATATAAAATATAAGAAGTTAGCACCAATGCTGCACATAATCTCCCCTGGTGTTAGGTAAAATCCAACTTCTGCAATTTTTGAACTCCCAATAAGAAAGTACTTTATTGTACGAGTCAAAACCCCTAACAACGCTGATGTAACTGCTCCAAATAATGAAAGGGTAATCAAAAATCCTATATTTGAAATATTGCTACTGATGCGATTAGTTACTAAAGTAAAGTCCATATCCTTATATTCCTTAAGATTTATTAATATTGTAGCTCCACTTACACAGACAAAGGTAAATATAAAAGATTGTATGTTAGAATTTATATCAATATTCAAACTGTAAGCTTCATGAGAAGTACCCATAGTAACAGCAGCATTTGTGAGGTTAAATAGCATTCCTACTATTTGAGTAGCGATAATTACAAGAAAAAATTTTGAAAAACCTTGAAGCTTAAAAGCATACTGTTTTTTGACAACTGACATGAAATTACTCTTTACTAAAGACATAGTTAATCCCCCCTTCCTTTGGACTAGTTAAATATATACATAAATCATTAGTACTTACCGATTTCACATCAATATTATTCGCTTTAGCAGCCTTTAAATCATCTTGAAAATTCTTAGTTTGAACTACTAAATAGATGCTATCCTTACCAAGTTCTCTTCATAAAGCACTTTTCTCCCTTTAACAAGTGGATTCACGACTTCCACTTTGCCTCTAAAGGAAATGGCATATTCTTTCAAATCTACTATAGGCATATGAAGGAACATAGTACCATCCTTTAGCAATAGAATGTCTTCTAATATATCCTCTAGTTCCTCTAAATGGTGGCTGGAAATAATAATACTACGAGGATTTTCAATATAGTCCTTAAGCATTATTTTATATATTTCTTTTCTAACTGCGGCATCCATGCCTGTAGTTGGTTCATCCATAATAGTTAGAGCACAATGACTAGCTATCCCTAGTATCATATTAAAGGTACTAGTCATTCCCTTAGAAAGCTCACTGTGTTTTCGATTTTGATCTAGCGAAAAATACTCAAGAAGTTTTCTACTCATTGTTTCATCAAAGTTTGGATAAAAACTATTTGTAGCGGTTAAAATTTCATCAAGGGTTAATTGTTTTGAGAAACTCATGTTTTCGTCAATAAATACTACATTACAGGATACATTTAAATTATTAAATGGATTTTCATTAAAAACTTTAATTTCACCATCAGTAGTCTTTAAGAATCCGCTTAACAGCTTTAATAAAGTAGTTTTACCCGCACCATTTCTACCAATAAGACCAGTGATAGTGTTTTCCTCAATAGAAAAACTTAGTTTGTTTAAGGCATTAATTTTTTTATACGCTTTGGTAACATTAGTACATTGAATAATTTTCAAATTTATCCCTCCCTGCTTTCTTTAATTACTTTTGACACCATATCTAAAATTTCCTTTTCCCCAAGGTCTAATATATTCGCTTCTAATACTAAATTTAAAATAAGTGTTTTTAGAGTTTGTGTTTTACGTTTTTCTCTAATTACTTCCCTTGCATTAAGAACTACAAACATACCAAGTCCCCGCTTTTTATAAAGAATATTTTGCGTGGCTAAAATATTTAACCCTTTAGCTGCAGTTGCAGGATTAATCGTAAACATTTCTGCTAATTGATACTGAGAATATATCTTTTCGTCACTACCGATATTTCCACAAAGTATTTCATTCTCTAACCAATCAGCAATCTGCACATAAATGGGCTTTAAGTTATCGTTATCTAAAATCACGACATTCCTCCTTTTCTTAAGGGTAAGTTAGTACGTTACTGATATAATGTACTATATACTATATTCTCATAAATGTAAATATGTTTTTTAGATATTGCGAGATAAAGTGCATTGCACAATTAACAAAGAAGAACTTCCAGTTGCTACTATGGGTAAGTCCCCACGGCAGAAAACTGGAAGTTCTTCCTTTCTAAAGATTTTTATTTCAGTGGATAAGACCACAGTTATAACTAAAACTTTATTATAATGGATACGCACCATTCCATACTATATCCCTGTAATTTACTGGATCAGTATCGCCTTCTGTGCTGAACATTAATACTACAGAATCCTTGTTTAATCCAAGTTTTTCCTTTACTAGGCTATACTCAGGATTAGTCATTAGAAGTGACAGTACTCCGGTACCTATTGCTGCTGACTCTCCAGAAATTACCCGCACGTCATCTCCAATAGGGTTACCCAGAATTCTCATTCCTGTAGCAGTTACACTATCAGCACATTTACAGAAACCAGTTGCGAAATTTCTTATTATTTCCCATCCTGCTGGAACAGGTTCTCCACATGCAAGTCCTGCCATGATACTATCTAATGATCCACCTACTGTATAAGCTGTACCATCATTCATTTCCCCAGACTTAAAGTAACATGCTGCATTTTTAGGCTCCATTATAAGTGTAGTAGGCATATCTCCATTATAATAATTTGATACAGCTCCTATTACACCGGACGCCATTGCACCAACACCAGCTTGAACAAACAAGTGAGTTGGCTTTTTATAACCTGCAGCTTCTAGTTGTTCTATTGCTTCCATTCCCATAGTTGAATATCCTTGAAGAATAGTCTTCGGAACTTCTTCGTAACCTTCCCAAGAAGTATCTTGTACTATATACCAATTATTCTCAGTTGCCATTTCATTTGCATATCTTACAGTATCATCATAGTTAAATTCTGTAACTGTAACAGTTGCTCCTAATACTTCTATGTTTTTTACCCTGCTTTCTACTGTTCCCTTAGGCATGTAAATTATTGCTTTTAAGCCTAGTTCTTTAGCTGTCCAAGCTACACCCCTACCATGATTTCCATCAGAACAAGTAGCCAAGGTCATGTCTTTAATTTTAGATTGAACGCTCTCAGATTTCAAATAATCAAAAGTAACATTTAAAACGTCAAGTCCTAGCTTGTCACAAACTAACTTAGCAATAGCATAAGAAGCTCCTAATATTTTAAATGAGTTTATATCTCCTCTTTGTGATTCATCTTTAATAAATATTGACTTTACTCCTAAATACTCAGATAAACTTTTTAATTGTACTAAAGGAGTAGCCGTGCAATCAGGAATACTGTTATGAATATGTCTAACTTTTTTTAATTGTTCTACAGATAGAAATCCTGCGCATCTTTCCTCTTTAGCATCATATTTTCCATTAACTATAAATTCAATATTATTTGTTATTTTTGGCATTTGCTCATCTCCACTTCAATGTAATCGATTAATATTCTTTTTAGTTTAATATAATTTATTATATTGTATATTATTCATATAGTAAATATAATTCTGTATCTCTGCTTTAATTCAAAAAAACAAAAACCCCTCTACGTGCTGTAAACACACAGAGGGGGAATATATTTACTCATTCATTTTTCTGCTTTATATTTTTTTAAAATTCCTTACTTCTATAATCATAAGGATCTATCTTTTTAAGCATTTTAAGTTCTTCCTGCGTTGGCTGCTTAGTAAATTTTACTTCGCTGTAATTTAACTTAAAGCCAGTGTTTTCAATTACCTCTTCAAGTGAAGAAGTTGGGTGTATACTTTCAAGACAAAGTTTACCGTTTTTAAATTCAAACACACATAATGGTGTTATTATTTTATATAGGTTTCCTCTTGTAGTTACAAAATCAACCTTTTCTACAAAGGTTCTCTTGTCATGTTTAGTTCTCCATATTATAGCCTTTTTAACAGTTGGAATTAGCACTGCACTACCTGCTCCACCCGGGAGCCTTACCTTAGGTTTGTTATAGTTTCCCACTACAGAAGCATTTATATTTCCGTTTACATCAAATTGTATTCCACTTAAAAAGGCTACATCTAGCTGACCTCTCATTGACAAATCAAAAATTTCTGACAGTGGAAACACTGACTCTCCTGAACTCCATAAATCAACTCCAGCTGAAGAGTAGTGAGCATCCTTTATTGATTTCGGATTAACTCCTCCCGCAATATTAAGTTGTACTAAATTAGGAGCATGAAGGCTCTTAGCTAAAGCCATAGCAACCATTGGCATATGTGAGGAAACTCCATGAAACACTTTTTCTTCATCCTTTAAAAGTCTTGACATAGCACAGGTCATGATATCGCTTACTCTTAAAGTGCTTTTATTTACTGAGTTCATAATTAGAGCCTCCTTCCAATAGCTTTTCTATCATTAGCTTCATAGGCTTTCAAATACCCATCTAAACCTTCTATGTCTTTCATTGCTATAAATTTATTTAAAACTGACTTATCAATTTCATATTTTTTTGCACAAGAGCACGGTGCTGCGCCATTTTTAACATGTACTATAGCTGACACCAAAAAGAAAGGTATATCCACCATTTCTGCATTCATTGCCATTTTACTTTCTGGAACAATTTGCTCTGTTGTAACAATGAGCTTTTTACAAGCTCTGCTTATTAAAATATCCTCAAACTTTGGTCCGTAAATTCTGCAGTTTCCCTTGACATCACACTCTTGAACGTGAATTACTCCTACATCTGGACTAATAGCCTTTACAAGTGTTATAGGTTCGCTACTAAATGGATCCTCGACTACCTTAAAGTAGTCATTATAGGCAAGCAAGTCTCCATACATAAGACCTTTAACAGGCATAAATGGAACTCCATAGGCTGCCGCTCTTAGTGCACTTATTACTGTATAACAGGCATGTTCATTTCCCTTAACCAGTCCAGACTGAACAGCCTTTCTATAGTGATTAGCTAAGCCATATTCTGTTTCGTAGCTTATAAATCCTGCATCCACGCTTTGTACACAACCTGCCGCACAAAGTATATCAACCTCGTGAGCTCCTGCTGTCTTTACTAGCTTAAGTTGTTTTATACTCTGCCTAATTATTTCACGAGAAAAAGCCATCGGTGCTCTATGAAGAACATTTCCTCCGAGAGCTACTGTATTTCCATCTTGTACTAACTTAGCTGCTTCTTCTAAAGTAATAACTTTATCTATCATTTTATTATTCACCACCATTATTTTGCTGCATTACAAGCTATGTGAACTGCATCCCATACACCTGCAAAAGGAGGTGCATAGCAGAGGTCAACCATTCCTAAGTCTTTAGTTGTCATATTATTATGGATAGCTATGGCAAACATGTCTATTCTCATAACAGCACCCTTTTTACCTATAGCTTGGGCTCCAAGAATTCTATTAGTTCTTTCTTCATATATGAGCTTTATCCAAATTGGCGTTGGATGTGGGTAATAAGCAGGATGATCATTAGCCTTAACAAATATGGTTTTATAATCCATAGTAAGTGCCATAGCTTCACTCTCAGATAAACCAGTTCTCCCAAGCTCATAGTCTAGCACTTTTATCGCCGCGCTACCAAGTGTCCCTACATATTTATTGTGCTTACCCATTATGTTTTCTCCTGCAAGTCTTCCGCACTTGTTCGCAGTGGTTCCTAGTGGTATAAAGGAATTTTCCTTTTTAACCTTGTGATAAACCATGGCACAATCTCCTGCAGAATATACATCTTGTATATTTGTTCTCATTTCCCTGTCTATTATAACCGCACCATTTCTAGCTAGTGCTATACCTGACCCACTTAAAAAATCTGTAGTAGGTCTTACCCCTATAGCTAAAATTACTAAGTCTGCTTCATAATTTCCTTTGTCAGTTCTTACTCCTTGAACCTCACTTTTCCCTACTATCTCTTCCACCTTTTCACTTAAGTTTAAATTTATACCTTCTTCAATCATCCTCTTTGTAACTATGTCTGTAAGCTCAATATCAAATGGTTGCAGTATCCTTTGTGCAAATTCTACAATTCTCACACTTTTGCCTGCATGGGATAAGGTTTCTGCTACTTCTACACCAATATAACCACCACCAACAATAACAATGTTTCTTATATTAGAACTTTCCACTGCCTTTTTAAGTATTAATCCATCTTCCAAAGTCTTTAGAACATAAACTCCCTTTAAATCCTTACCCTTCAGTGGTGGAACTACAGGCACCGTTCCAGAAGAAATCATAAGTTTATCATAGGAATCTATGAAAAGTCTTCCTTCTTCCAAGTCCCTTATCATAACCTGTTTTTTTTCTGGAACTACTTTAACTATTTCATGTCTAATATTAATTTTCATTCCCGTCTTTTCAAATTCTTCTCTAGTCCTAGCTATCATCTTAGTATAATCGTCATTTATTCCAGCTACATAATATGGTAGTCCACATGCTCCATAGGACAGGTGCGAACCTTTTTCATAAACTACTATTTCTACATCTTTATCTATTCTTTTTATTTTCGAAGCTGCAGACATACCTGCTGCCACTCCACCAATAACAATAACCTTCATTCTTTCACCGCCTTATGATGAAGTTTCGTGTACTAAATTTTATTGATTTTATCCTCTGCCTGCTCTAAACAATCAACTATAGTAATTTCTGAATTAAAGGCCTTGCCTATTGCATCATAAAGAACTCCAAACTTATCTCCTGCCTTCAAAAGTCCAGGAAGTGGACGTGCGTATTTTTCTATTAGTTCAAGGTGCATGTCATACCAGTTGTATTTGTTTCTATCTGCTAAATATGTTGACTTTCTAACTGGGGAGCCAGCATAACCGCCTACAACTCTGTCTGCCGCTTTACTTGTTATATATTTTAAAAATTCATTAGCCTCTGCTTTTTTATCTGATAAATTATTAATTGCAAAGCTCCAAGTTACATTCCATGAGGTTTTTAAAGCTGCAAACCCTATGTCCTCTACATCCGCGCAACCTTCTCCTAAAATAGTTCCTAGTTGCCCTCCCCAAGTTACTGCTAAAACACATTCTTTCTTTTGAAAAGCATTTTTCAATTCCTCATTACCAAAGCTTCCAGTATTAGTTGGTGCAAAAGCTTTCAAACTTAAATACTTTTTAAGTGCTCTTTGACCTTTTGCATTATTAAATTCTGGTGCAAGAGTTGTTTTATTTATAGCATCTACACCTTCATTTCTTAAGTAAGGTATAAAATCTAAAAATATTTCGCTTGGATCTGCTTTTAACGCAATCCCACGCATTCCATTATAGCCGTTACAGAAAGCCGCCATATCAATAAGCTCATCTGTAGTTATAACCTTACCTGGAAGCTTTCCTAATACCTTTTCTACTATAGATTTTCTATAAAGTACTACATGACCATCGCAAAAGGATGGATAAAGGTACTGAACTCCATCTAATTCTATTTCTTCTCTTATTACAGGCAAAATATCTTCATAGTTATAACCACAGTCTTTCAATGCCTCTACTGGAGCTATATAACCTTTATTTATAAAGTCCTTTAGCCAAAGATGTCCCGCAATCATTACTATGTCATACTCTCTTTTCCCTTCAAATGCTTCCATCATAGTCCCATAATACTCACTCCATGGTACTATGTTGAAGTCTACAGTAAAATCACCTTTAAAGTTATTCACTAAGTTATACCTTTTATCTGTATATGCATAAACTGCTGGATCGTCTACTGCTAAAACCTTTAATACCTTACTCATAACTATCTTCCTTTCTTAGAAGCTAGGTTCTTTATCTAATATTCCTACTACTATAGCATCTACTGGTGCTTCTTTGCTTAAAGCATATTTAGTCATTTCACCCTTAGTTATTAG
Organism: Clostridium sp.; assembly: GCA_047624165.1. Lineage (GTDB taxonomy): Bacteria > Bacillota > Clostridia > Clostridiales > Clostridiaceae > Clostridium_AD. Next base: position 20,414 of record JBLHPD010000021.1, read on the forward strand.
GACTAATTCACCTATACCTGCACCAATTACATCGCAAGCTACAAAGTAGTCCTTTTGCTCTCCATATAAAGGTTCTATAACTAAAAACTTCAGCCCTTGAAGACTATCATATTTTCTAGAGGAAACTACAGTACCCACTACTCTTCCTATTAACATTTTTACACCCCTTGTATAAAAAAATTGTGAATTAAGAATTAAAGATTATCTCTACAAAATCACCATTATTAATTAAAAAAGCATTTGCTTCATCTACGTCTATGTGCATATCTAAAGTATAGTCTTCACTAACTCTAATAAGAACATTATCAAATACGCCACCTCTTGGCGTATTTACTTTAACGCTTACAATTTGACTATCTTTAACATTAAACTCTACTGCGTCATTTGGAGTCATGTGGATATGTCGCTCAGCAACTATGCATCCTTTTTCCATGATAACTCTTCCATTTGGTCCTACTAGTGTAAGTTCTGGTGTTCCATAAGTGTTGCCACTGCCTCTAACCACAGCTTTTACCCCTAGTACTCTTGCATCTGCAGCGCTTATCTCAACTTGAGTTTCTTTTCTCAGTGGTCCTAGAACTCGTACATTGTCTATCTTCCCTTTAGGCCCTTGCAGGGTCACCTTTTCCTCTGCGGCATATTGCCCTGGTTGAGATATATACTTGATTTTAGTAAGTCCATTACCTAATCCAAAAAGAACTTCTAGATCTTCTTTTTTTAAATGTAAATGCCTTGCTGATATGTTTACTGGAACTAAGCTTTTCTCACTCTTAATTTCTATTCCAAGCGCTGAAGCTTCTTTTACTACAAGCTCCGTTATAAGTTTAATCATTTGATTATTGGTTTTATTTGTCATAAAACATCATCCTATAATTTTATTATAGGAAGTATTTTATCTATATCACTGTGTGGTCTTGCTATTACGTGTGAAGCTATTAGTTCTCCAACACTTTGCGCTGCTTCAACTCCAACTTCTACAGCCGCCTTAACTGAACCTACATCACCTTTAACTATTACCGTTACAAGTCCTGAGCCTATTTTCTCTGTTCCTACGATCTCTACACTTGCTGCCTTAAGCATTGCATCTGCTGCCACTATTGCTGCTGTTAATCCTCTTGTTTCAATTATTCCGAGTGATCCGTTCATATTAATTTCCCCCTAATATTTTATATTTTAATTTTTGGTTTTTATTATTCATTTTTTATATTTTTTGTTTTATCATTGGAAGTATTTTTTCTAAGTCTGAGTGTGGTCTTGGTATTACATATGATGCTACTAATTCTCCAACTCTTTGCGCTGCTTCAACCCCTACTTCAACAGCTGCCTTTACTGCTCCAACCTCACCTTTAACTATTACAGTTACAAGTCCTGAACCAATCTTCTCAGTTCCTACAATTTCTACATTTGCTGCCTTAAGCATTGCATCTGCTGCCTCTATTGCTGCTGTTAACCCTCTTGTTTCAATTATCCCAAGTGAACTCATTTTATAATTCCTCCCCTAATCTATTTTTCCTGATTTTCTATGATAAGTTCTTCATTGTTTTTTTCTATCTTTTTTTCTATTTTTCTGTTTAGAAGTTTCCAAGACCTCAAAGCTATAAACTTCATTATCTCTGCGTGAGGTTTTGTAATTACAACTGCATTTTTAAGAATCTCTTCTTGTCCAGCACATACTCGCCTTGCAGCTTCTACTGCAACGCACACATTGCTTACAGATCCTCCTACTATTGTAGTTACAAGTCTCCCTCCAAGTGAATTTTCACTTCCTAAAAACTCCACCTCAGAAGCCTTACACATAGTATCTACCAATTGCAGGGCTGTGGTAAAATATTTAGCTTCAATTATCCCAATGGCTTCATATTGCTTCATTTATGCCATCCCCCTTTACATTAATAAGTGGCTTTGCAATAGAATGAACTGCAATAAGTTCTCCCGTACTTTGAGCTACCTGTGCACCATGTTGGAGCGCTTCTTTAACTGAGGCAATATCACCTTCAATTATAGTAGCAACCAAACCTGAACCTATTTTCTCCTGTTTAACTAAATTAACGTAAGCCATCTTAAGCATAATATCTGCTGCTCTTAGTGCTGCAGCATATCCTCTTGTTTCTATAATTCCAATTGCCTTACTCATTTTTATTCACCTCAATTTAAACCTGTTTATTTTTAACTTTTCCACTACAGAGAAGCTCTTCAAGCTCATCGGAATAAGAAGCTATGCAACGAGTAACTATATCTTCCTCTCTTAAATATGAAAGTGCTGCTTCCTTAGCTACTTCTAGTGCAACCTTTACATCGCTTACGCTTCCGACGAATTTAACTTGCACAACTACAGGAATAAAAGCATTGTCTCCTGCCTTTGGATTGTTGCAATCCATAGCCAGTATTTTTATATTAGCCGCCTTACAAGCTTTGTCCATAACTGCAAGGGCTACGCTATATCCTTGAACCTCTAATAAACCTAATGATTTATTCTCCATATTTTTCACCATCACTATATTATTCTAAAGCCGCCTTCAGCAAGTACGCATCTGCGTTTTCTTGTGAAGTTTTTTGCTGAAGTTAAGCCCTCTCCTGTCGGTCCTGCAATAGACATGGTTGTATAACCTTCACCACTCGCTCCAACCCCCGCTAGAGAGGATGCATTTTTAACAAATATTGTAGTTCCTATTGCTCTTGCAAATTTAGTTAAGTTGTCCACATTCTTAGAATGCATTAAAGCTGTGTGTCTATTTCCATGTTCAGCTTCTACCGCAAATTCTATAGCTTCATCTATATCTGTTACTCTTACAATTGGCATTACAGGCATCATCTGTTCTAATTGAACAAAAGGATGCTCAAAATCCGCTTCAAAAATCAACAATTTTACTTCTTTGTCTATCTCAATACCCATATTTTCAAGGAAAAGTCCTGCATCCTTTCCTACCCAGTCCTTAGATATATGATATTCTCTTTTGTTATCAAGAGAACACCCTCTTGATGTCTTATCAACATTTTCTTCAAGCGCAAACTTCATTACTTGTTCAATTTCTTTTTTTGAAAGCATATATGCTCCATTGTTTAACATATGGAATATAAGCTCTTCAGCTACTTTTTCTATTACAAAAACTTCTTTTTCAGATATACACATAATATTGTTGTCAAAAGAAGCTCCTTTTATAATTTCCTTTGCTGCATTTTCCAAATCCGCAGTCTCATCAACTATAACTGGTGGATTACCTGCTCCTGCACCAATAGCCTTTTTACCTGATTGTAGAAGAGTTTTTATAAGTCCAGGACCGCCAGTTCCAACAAGCATTCTTATGTTCGAATGATTTGTAAGAGACTTTAATGTTTCCATAGTTGGAGTTTTAACCATATTAATAAGATTTGCAGGTCCTCCCTCTTCTACTATAGTTTTATTTAGCAACTCTACTATATAAGCACAAGAATTCTTTGAAGACGGATGTACATTGAAGACTACTGTATTTCCTGCTGCTATCATTCCTATGGAATTATTTATTATAGTTTCTATTGGATTCGTAACAGGAGTAACTGCTCCTATTACTCCAAACGCTCCATTTTCCACTATTGTTAAGCCATTATCTCCAGAAAAAGCCTCTGTTTTTAAATCCTCTGTTCCTGGTGTTTTTGCAGCAACTAATTCAAGCTTTGCAATTTTATCTTTATATCTTCCAAGCTTAGTCTCCTCAAAAACCATTCTACCAAGAGTTTTTTTATTTTCTAAAACTACTTTCCTTATTGCACTTATAAATCTTTCTCTAGCCTCCACATTGAAATTTTTAACAAAGTTCTTTTGAGCCCTGTCAGCTGCATCAACTGCTTCGTCTATATCATCGAAAACTCCGCTGGCTACCGGAAGCTTGCTTTGTGGAGCATTCATAAATTGCAAATTACCACCGCTTGATTCTATTTTAATTTCTTTTAGTTCTTCAACCTTGTGACTTTCTTTTTTTGTGCCTTGGATTTGTGAAATATTTTTTATAACTTGTTCTACTATGCCTTGCAACTCCTTTTCTGTCATGTTAACACTCAAGAAATCCGCCCCCTAGCTATCATATTATTTAACCTTTCAATCCTTTTAATACCTGTTCTGTGACTTTCTCAACTATTGCTCTTATAACTTCATCTTTATCATTTGTATTTTCTTTTACTTCTTTAACATTACAAGGAGGTGTCCCTCCACTTTTTATTCCAAGACTTGCTCTTATCTTTAAAAGCTCATCAACCTGATTACAAGTGAGTTCATTTGATTTATTTATAATTTCACCTGTGTACATAAGTATCAAAGCATAATGCTCTAGGGATTCCATTCTATGATAGGCTTCCATTGGACTCGCACCCCAAGTTAAAGCACCATGGTTTGCTAAAAGCACTGCATTGTGACTCTTACAATATGGGGCTATAGAATCTGGAACCGCTTGTGTTCCTGGTGTAGCATAAGGTGCTACTGGTACTGTACCAAGAAGCACTACAGCTTCTGGAAGTATTGCTTTATCTAATTGAATACCTGCTATGGCAAATGATGTTGCCACCGGAGGATGTGCATGACATACTGAATTAACCTCTGAATTTTCATTATATACTCTAAGGTGCATTTTAACTTCAGAGGATGGCTTGTACTTACCTAAAAGAACGGTTCCCTTCAAGTCCATTTTCACAAGCATGTCTGGAGTCATGTACCCTTTACTTACTCCTGTTGGCGTACACCAAATAGCATTAGGTGAAACCTTAACAGAAATATTTCCGTCGTTAGAAGCTACAAAGTTCCTGTTATACATTCTTTTTCCTATTTCACATATTACATTTTTTGCTTCAAAATCTGAACAATACTTACTTTTTTCCATTGTTTTCCTCCATTCTTCAAGTTATTATAAAATAAAAATAATTTTATAATAACTTGACACTAATTCTTTTCTTTTTTTCAAACCAAAAATTTTATATATGCTATTAATATACGAATTTTTTTATGTCATCAGCTTTACTATAGTCATATTTTACTACTTTATATTGAATCAATCAATATTTTTTTGGTTTTATTTTTGGTTTATTTGTTTTTAACCAGATTAATCAAAAATAAAACCATAATATTTGCTGTGTATAATATTAAATGTTATAATAATTATAGATAATACAAAAATAAAGGAGAGAATCTATGCTTCCAATAGCTAGAAAAAATAGAATCAAAGAATTAATAACAGAAAAAAAAAGTGTTACAGTATCAGAACTTGCAAAATCCTTTAAAGTTACTGAGGAAACTGTAAGAAAGGATCTACAAACTCTTGAACAAGAAGAATTTTTGACTCGCACCTATGGAGGAGCTTATATATCTGACGGAGTAGAGAATGATGTAAACATAAACCTACGAGAGCATATTCATATAGAAGGAAAACAAAAAATCGCTTCTGAATGTTTAAACTATATTAATAATGGTGATTCTATATTTTTAGATGCATCCACAACATCTTTATATATTGCAGAAAGTTTAAAGAGTAAGCGTTTAACCGTTACTACAAATTCTATAAAAATAATAGATCGTTTATCAAATAATCCAAATATAAAGCTTATTATAATAGGTGGTAGAATAGAACAGTCTTCAATGTGCGCTTTAGGAAGAAATGCAGAATCTAATCTTAATAATTATTTTTTTGATTCAGCTTTTGTATCTTGCAGAGCATTAAGTATGCAACACGGAATAACAGACTCCAATGATCTCCAAGCAGAAATAAGGAAAATTGCAATAGAGCACTCTGATCATACTTATTTAGTTGCTGATTATACAAAGTTTGATAGAACTGCTTTTACTAAAATCTGTGATTATAAAGCTATCAACACTTTAATAGTAGATAACGTTCTCGAAGATGAATGGAAGTTCTTTTTAAAAGATTGCGATGTAAGTTTAATTGAATGCAAATAAAATAAACCTTCTCATTAAATATAATCTTTAATGAGAAGGTTTATTTTATTTGAAAAATTTTGTAAGACTTTCGCTATATGGTGGATAAGCTATACCCTTTTCTGTAATAATAGCAGTTATTAAACTATTGTCTGTTACATCAAAACAAGGATTGTAGGTTTTAACTCCCAGTGGAGCCATAGGTTTTTCGTACCATTTAGTTGTAATTTCTTCATCTGGCCTTAGCTCTATGTGTATGTCACTTCCGGTTTCACATAATAAATCTATAGTTGAAAGTGGTGCATGTACATAGAAAGGTATTCCATAGTGCTTTGCAAGTATTGCAACCCCTGAAGTTCCTATTTTATTAGCAGTATCTCCATTTTGAGCTACCCTATCGCAACCTACTAAAACTGCATTTATTTTTCCTTCCTTCATTACTATAGAAGCCATATTATCACAAATTAATGTAACATCTATGCCTGCTTCCTTTAGCTCCCAAGCAGTAAGCCTAGCCCCTTGCAATAGTGGTCTTGTTTCATCTGCATAAACCTTAAAGTTAATCCCCTTTTCCATACCAATATATATTGGTGCAAGTGCCGTGCCATACTTGGCAGTAGCAATTGTTCCTGCATTGCAGTGAGTTAATATTCCCATTCCATCTTTTAAAAGTGATAATGAATTTTCTCCTATAGTTTTGCAAATAATTTCATCTTCAATTCTTATATTTTCAGATTCTACTCTAAGAGCATTCTTAACTTCTTCCACTGACTTTCCTTCCTCTTTTTTAAAGCGAGCTTCCATTCTGTTTAATGCCCAGAAAAGATTAACTGCTGTCGGTCTTGACGAAGCTAAATACTCCTTAACCGTTTTAAAATCATTATATAAATCCTCATAGGTTTTAGCCTTAGATTGCTTTGTTCCAAGGTAAGCTCCAAAGCCTGCTGCAATACCTATCGCAGGCGCTCCTCGAACTCTCAAAGCGTATATAGCTTCCCAAATTTGATTTTGGCTAGTTAATCTTAAAAATAGCTTTTCATTTGGAAGCAGTGTTTGATCCAATATAACTAAAGTACTATTTTCATCATCTAATATTACGGATTGTATTACGCCATTTTCAAATAATGTACTTTCACTCATCGAAAACCCTCCTACTGTTTTTCTATTTCCCTGCTAGCCCATTTTCATAGTTAATATAGTGTAGTTTATGCTTCAATTAACTCTAAATAGCTCTTTCCGTCTAGCATGTTTTCTCTGTTTATAATAAGATTTTTGCCTAAAGTTAAGCAGAACTTTTCAGCTTCTGTTCTCTTTTCAGCATCTTCAATTGAAGTTATGTCTTTTACATGAGCCAGTCCAATGATTCTTCTACAAAGCTCCATACCGGTTACAGCTGCAGTGTCACGCAGTATACAATTTAAGTAGAACTCTTTAAACCCTTCATATTTAGCAACTCTTTCAGTCACCTTTTCATCATATACACTATTAAACTTAACCTTAAACATATCAATAACATTAACTATGGTTTCTTTTACCCAAGCTATAAAACTTTCTTTGTCTGACCCGTCTTCCATAGTAGCTCCTGCATTTGCAAGTGCAAATACAAAGTGAGCTATCACATTTCCTATATCATACCCAGCTGGTCCATAGAAAGCAAACTCCGGGTCAAAAACCTTTGTGGAATCTTCTTTAACAAAAATAGAACCACTATGTAAATCCCCATGAATTAAGGATTGTGTATTAGACATAAATTCAAATTTCAATTTTGCTGTTTCAAGAATGAAGCTTTTATCTTCCCATAAAAGATGTTTTGCTAGAGCTTTAGTTGAATCAAATATATCATTTCGTATGCAATCAAAGAAAGGCTCTGTATAAACTAAGTCTTCACTTATTTCGCAAAGTTCTGGATTTATAAAATTCTTAACAAGTTCTTTCTTTTCTTTATGTCCCATAACTATGTCTGTCGTTAATAATAATGTATTAACCAAAAAAGTTGTAATATGATCCGCAACCAATGGGAACATTGCATGTTTAAGTAATGCCGTTCTTAAGATCACATAACCTGATAAATCTTCCATTGCACAACAATTCATAATAGGATCATAATTATAAACCTTTGGTACAAGTCCTTTCGCTAATTTATATTGAAGCTTTAGAATTTCAGACTCTATTCTATTTCTATCTGGAGAAAGCTTAAATTCATCAGAAATTCTAGCAACTGGTCCAGCTTGTTTTACAATAACAGACTTATCTGTACTTTCTTCAACTATTCTAAATACATAGTTTAAGTTTCCATCTCCAATTTCCGTGCTGGTTAAAACTGCATCCTCACTAAAGAACTTTAATACCGTTTTTGAATATTCCAGAGCATCATTCTCATTCATAGTGAAATATTCTTTTGCGAATCTTAACATAAAAACATCTCCTTCAAATCAATAATTAATAAGGTTCCTAACGTTTCTTATAATAAGTTAATGCTAAAGCAAATGCTAGTACCGTACCTTTAACTATATCCATTGCATAATATGGAACCGAAAGCATAACAAGCCCGTTTTGAAGAATTCCCATAAGTATCGCACCTACTAGTGTACCAATCGCATTAGCTTTACCAGACCCCCCTACAGAAAAGCCTACATATGCAGCAGCTACTGCATCCATTAAGTATGGAGCTCCTGGATTTATTTCTGCTGTCATAATACGAGAAGCTAGGATTATGCCACCTAGGGCTGCGAAAAATGCCGATAAAAGATATGCAAGCACTCTATATTTATTTACTGGAATACCAGACAATCTAGCTGCTTCGATATTCCCACCAATTATATACATGTATCTTCCGTGCTTAGTATAAGTTAAAAATACATGAACTACTAATACAACTACAATCATTATTATAATTATCCATGGAACTTTACCAAGCTGAGCAAAGATGGGACTAATTTTCCCTAGAGCTGTTTCTCCATTTTCCATAATCATGTTTTGAGAAATAACTGCCCCTTTAGTATAACTTAGTGCAATACCTTGGAATATAAACATTGTAGCAAGTGTCATAAGCATATCCGGAATCCTTACCTTAACTATCATAAAGGAATTAAAAGCTCCTGCTGCAAGTGCAGCAACAACAGCTACCAGTATTGCCACAAAAGTATTTTGCTGATGCCATACAAACATAGATATAACTACTGCAACAGATATTGAGGCTACACTGCCCACTGAAAGATCAAATCCGCCTACTGCAAGTGAAATTGTTATCCCTATTGATATAATTGTTACTATAGATATGGAACGAAGTATATTTATTATATTTGATTGTGTCATAAATCTACTGGAAGACATAGTGAAAAATATAAGCAATAATGCAATAGTTAAAATAGTTCCATATTTATATAAAAAATCAAACAAATTAAAAGCCTGTTTTTTTTGTTTAGTTTCCACCTTGTTTAACACGATTAATTTCCTCCTGTTGAGTAGTATAGTAATTCTTCTTCGTTAGTCTTACTCGTCTCTAATTCCTTTGTTATCTTTCCATCGTACATCACGTAAACTCTATCAGAAATTCCTAGTATTTCTGTAAATTCGCATGTAGCGTAAATTATCGCCTTACCCGACTTTGCAAGCTTGTTTATTAGCTCAAAAATATCTTTTTTAGCACCAACATCAACACCTTTTGTTGCCTCATCAAAAATATAAACCTCGGAATCAGTTACAAGCCATTTACCTATTGCTACCTTTTGTTGGTTCCCTCCAGAAAGATTTTGAACCTTTGTTTCATGATCTGGAGTTTTTATGCCTAAGCGTTCAATAATTTCTTTGGATACCTTCATCTCATCCTTAAAGCGTAGGAACGTTTTAGCATTGCAGAACTTTTTAAGATTAGTAACTGTAATATTTATAGCAACGGATTCGCTAACTAATATACCTTCTTTTCTTCTCTCTTCAGGTACAAGTGCTATCCCTTGTCTTACTGCATCATGTGGTTTTTTTATGGAAAGCTTTCTGCCTTTAAGTATTCTTTCCCCTTTAACACTCGGAGTTGCACCAAATATAGCTTTGCAGAGTTCTGTTTTACCAGCACCAACAAGTCCAGCTATACCCACTATTTCTCCAGCCTTAACATTGAAGCTTACGTCTGTTACAAGATTTCCATCACTTAAATTCATAACTTCGAAAAGCTTTTCTCCTGGTTTATTTACTTTGTCCGGAAATTGCTCGTCCATCTTTCTTCCAAGCATATATTCTACTATTTCATTTTGGTTTGTGTTCTTTATATCCTTTTTAACAACAAACTCTCCATCTCTCATTACTGTTATTTCATCACAAATTCTAAAAAGTTCTGGAAGCCTATGCGATATAAAAATCACACCTACATTTTTCTTTTTAAGTTCTTTTACTATTCTAAAAAGTTCTTCTGCTTCAGTATTGCTAAGCGGTGCAGTAGGCTCATCTAGAATAAGAAACTTGCAATCTTTAGATATTGCTCTGGCTATTAAAACCATTTGTTTCTCAGCTAGTGTTAGTTCGCTAACTAGTTTTTTAGAAGATATCCCTACATTCATACTATTTAATATTTCTTGTGATTTTTTATAAATAAAACCCCAATTGACAAAAGAAGTTTTGTTTTCTCCATCAATCATGTCATTTAGCATTATATTTTCGGCTACTGTAAGATAATTAATAAGTGCAGTATCAACTTCTTGGTACACAATTTGTACTCCATAGTCTTTTGATCCCTTTGGTGATCTTATATCAGCCTTCTTCCCATTAAAAAACATTTCTCCAGTGTAATGGTTATAAGCTCCTGACAAAACCTTCATAAGTGTAGACTTCCCAGCTCCATTAGCGCCAATTAAAGCGTGTGACACTCCTGTTTCAGTGGAAAAGTCAACATTTTTTAGTGCCTTAACTCCTGGAAACTCTATTGATATATCCTTCATTTCTAGCTTTATTTTTTGTATTGTATCCACATTTTTCACCTACCTAAGAATAATTTGCAGAGAAAACAAATTTATGTGTTCTCTGCATAATTTATACTATTTATTTCTTAAATAAATCCTTTAACTCCTTCATCCAAGCTTCATTGAAATCCTCTGACTTACCCCAGCCTGGAACTATTTCTGCAAGACTTACCATATTAACTGCTTTTCCTGCTTTCTTTAGTTGTTCTTGAGTAATTAGAGAAGCTTGTAGTTTGTGCTCTGCTGGAGTTTCTTCTCCTGCAATCTTTTTCGCAACAAGTCTCATATCAACTGCCCCTATAAGCTTAGGGTCAACTGCAGCTGTAGCTACCCATGGACTTCCTTCTTCCTGCATTAATTGAAGGTCAGCATTCGATACATCTATACCAACAATTTTAACATCATCACTCCTATTTGCTTCTTTAACAGCACGAGCTGCACCTATAGCAAAAGCATCCCAAGTAGCAAATATAGCATTTAGTTTACCAGTTGGATATTTTGTAAGCATGGCAGCAACAGCATTTTGACTTTGAACTGATGTATCTGCAGCCGCTACTCCAAATCTATCTACTTCTTTTATTCCATTATTTTCACTTAAAAATTGAGTGTAAACTTTGTTTCTAGCAACCATTGGTGGGAATCCATCTACCCAAAGGTAAACTATATCACCTTTACCATTTGTTATTTTCTTCAATTGTTCTAAAGCTAGCTTTGCAAGTGAAGCATCGTCTTGGGAAGTAGTAGTAACTCCAGCAATTTTACCCGCTTCTGGGTTTGAGTCGAAAGTTACAACCTTTATACCTTTATCAGTAAGCTTTTTAACATCATCAACAGTAGCAGCATCATCACCATGTGACAATATTACTCCATCATAGCCTTTATCCATTGCTTGGTTTATAGCATCATGAAACTTAGCTGTATCGCCATTTGCAGTGAAGGTATCAACAGTAAATCCCATTGACTCCCCTTCTTGCTTTGCTCCTGCTAGGAATTGCGCTGTATGATCGTCTCCACCTATCTTACGGATAACCATAATCTTTACTCCATCTTCATCTTTAGCTATCTTTTCTGGTATGTTCTCAGAGTATTCTACTTTTTTACCATCCGTCTTTGCTACTTCACTTTTACCGCAACCAGCAAGAAGTGATACTGACATTGTTGCTATTAAAGCTAATACTACTAGTCTCTTATTCATAATTTTCCCCCTATAATACTATTATTTTTAAACGTAGTTATGTTTGCTTTTCAGTTTAATTAATCCCTCCCCCCAACTACCTTATATAAAGTTTACAACCATATGAAAAAAATAAAAACAAAGAAGATTCTATAACAAATGAATTTAATAAGTTAATATTATCATTGATTTCTAATATTTTCAATATATTCTTTTTGTTTTTAGTTGTTTTAAGTTTGTTTTAAGTTTGTTTTTATTGTTTTATTCAAATATTTGTTGTGGTTAGTTGTATTGTTATATTTTTACATAAACTATAGTTTTGTTGCAACTTCTTTGAGCTTAGCTATTCCACTGTTAAGTTCGTCCATACTTGCTAATATTTCCTGTATAGCTCCAGCTTGTTCAGCCACTATTGAACCATTATCATTTACAAGTTCTTTAACTACATCATTAAATTTCTTTATTTCATTGATTACATTTGCAATATTGGCAACTGCTTGTCCACTGCTTGAACCTAACTTCTTCATCTCATTTGCAACAACTGCAAATCCTCTTCCCGCAACCCCTACTCTTGAAGCTTCTATCTGCGCATTTAAAGAAAGTAAATTTGTTTGGTTAGATACAGTTTTTATAAATTTAATTATACCATCTGTTTCTGAATATTTCGTAGAAGCACTCGTAACTGTGTCCACCATCTTATGGCTAATGCTTTCTTGATTTTGTGAGCCCTTAGCTATATAGCTTACTGCCTCACTTATTTGTGAAATTGATTGTGAAAGTACAGTAGATATTTCAATTACTTTTTCTTCAATTTCAAGTTCTCTACCTAACGCAAATCCACCTATAATTTTGTTGTTTTCATCTACTATAGCGCAGTAGTATGCCTTAAAGGCAATTCCATATAAATCATTTGATACTTTAACTTCTATTGCCTTTCCTGTTTTCATAACCTTAAGCATTGGGTCATCAGGTGGGAGCATTTGATTAGGAGTCATTTTTATATCAATTAAATCGTTAGCTATAAAAATTAAAGACTTTTCCCTATCAGTAATACCTACCATATAACCATTTTTTCTCATCTTATTAATGTGTGGAGCTGCCTCTACCAGACTTTGTAAAATTGGATGATTAGTACTCATTTTTTATCCCCCTCGTATAATATATTAGATGTTCTGCGAACCATTCCGCCTATATATTCAACTAATATCATTTAATGAATCACATTTAACTTTTCTCTTAAAATAAAAATAATTACACTAGTTCAATAATATTACATCCATAGTATATACTATTTTGTTTTAATTTTCCACAAAATTCTACATTTCTATTTTTTTGTTCAAATAAAAAAAAACCACTTCCTTATTAGGAAGTAGTTGTAAATGTTTTTTAAACAAAACTACTTTATAAGAAATACATGGGCATGACCACCACCTATTAGCAGTAATCTTTTAGGTTTTTGCATAATATTCACCCTCTTCCTTTTGTACAAAGTGAAGGTTACTTGTTGGAAATATAAGTCCTACTCTTTGTCCTAGTTTTAAAACCTCATTTGAAAAATCTTCAACAAGTAAGTTTATGTTTCCGTCTGTTACTCTATATCTTGCTTGTTTGCCTATTACGCTGCAATTTTCTACAGTGTAATCATTTCCACTAAAATCAAACTTAATCTGATGTGGCCTTAGTAGTAGTTCCACATTTTCGCTCGTATCTGTCTGGAACCTGAAATTGCCAATAATGGTATTGAAAATATTTCCTACTATTTTGCCAGGAATGAAGTTGCACTCTCCCATATACATTGCCGTGGCTTTATTTATAGGTTTGTAATAAATATTTTCCGGTGTATCCAGTTGCGCTATGCGCCCATCTACAATGAAAGCAATGGAGTTAGATAGCGCAAGGCTTTCATTTCTGTCATGGGTAACAAATATAATGGTAGATCCCTCAGTCGCCTGTATTTTTTTAATTAGTTCACCCATTTCACTCCTAAGTCCCGGATCAAGACTAGAGAAAGGCTCATCCATAAGTAAAATTCGGGGCTTAGGTGCCAATGCTCTTGCTATTGCAACCCTCTGCTGTTGTCCTCCTGAAATCTCAGAGGGCATCCTCTTTTCAAGGCCTTCAATTTGTAAAAGCACAAGTAGCTGCTGGGCCCTTTCCATTATTCGTTTTTTATCCCACTTTTTCACCTCAAGTCCAAAGCATATATTTTCTTCAACAGTCATATGTGGGAAAAGTAAAGGAGCCTGAAATACATACCCAATATCTCTTCTATCAGTAAGAAGTTTAGTTATATCAGTATTGTCAATTATGACATTTCCTGTATCCGGCGCAAGAAGTCCGGCTATAATACGGAGAATAGTTGTTTTACCCGCTCCTGATTCTCCTAAAATCGAAAGAAGCGCACCCTCTTCAACTTTAAAGCTGATATTATCAAGAATTTTTTGCTTTCCATATGCTTTTGAGATATTATTAAGTATAATTTTCATAAATACCATTCCCTCTTTTAATTTCTTTTGTCATTGTATTTTGCACAACCTTCAATTTCGCATCATTCCTTATTATTCAAATAAGTAATTCTCAATCTTATTTCTCTTACGTGACAAAATGTCTGCAATAAAAAATACAGATATATTCACTAAAATAAATATTACTCCTAAAACCGCTGCATTTCCTGTATCACCGCTACTTATATACGGATAAAGCATAGAAGATAATGTGAGCACTTTACCTCCCCCTATTAGAAAGGTTGAAAAATATTCAGAAAATGAAATAAGAAACCCTATAGAAAAAGATAGGTATATTCCAGGTGCCAAAAGCGGAAGTAATATTTTTGAATAAATCTTTGTTTGCGTGCATCCCATGGTTCTTGCAATATTTTCCATATTGGGGTTAATGCCCTTGAAAAAAGATATAAAAATATTTGTAGCATAAGGCACTGAAACAAGCATGTGAGTAAGTATCACCCCCGTAAAGCTATTAATCAAATGGAGTTTTATCATCATCAAATGAACACCCATAAATAGTGCAATTGAGGGTATAAATAGTGGAAAGGAAAAAAATATTTTTATAAACTTATCCCCAAAGAATGTATATTTCACTAAGGCTCTCGCTGTCATAATTCCTACTAGTGTTGCCAGCACTGCGTTTAGCATTCCAATGACAATACTATTTAGTACACTGACATAAAACTGAGAATTCCCCAGTATAGTGTTTTTCCACAATCCTAGGGTGAATTTTTCCGGAAACAAAAGTGGATAGCGATAGTATGAAAAAACAGAAAGTAGCAATACCAGCATCATTGGAAATAAAATAATAATGGCTGTTAGCAGTAAAATTAATTTCTTCATGACCTCCTCTCCTTAAGCAAAATTTTTAATAGCATAGCATACACCCCTACAATTGTGATTCCAAGTATAAGCAGAATTACGTTCATTGCCATGCCTTTTGGAAGCACACTGAGGTCAGGATTAATGAACAAGCTATAAAGTCTTGATGACAGAGATACTGGCGATATGCTTCCTAACAGATATGGGACCTCAAAGGAGCCTAGTGCATATGCAAATACAATACAGGATGCCCATATTATTGCTCCGGAGCTTAGAGGTATATAAATTTTGCGGAGAATAGTGAATCCACTAGCACTCAAAGATTTTGCAACCTCTTCATATGTGCTGCTGATTTTGGACATGACATTAAGTACAAATAGCGCTATAAAGGGTGTGCCTTTGAAAACATACACCCATATTATACCCAGTCCCCGCTTGTCAAAAACAAGTTCTGGAAAGCTTTTTAAATCCTTCAGCACTCCTATATTGTACATTAGCCTTGAAATAAATCCTGTTTGACTTAGAAGTAACATAGCTAAAAAAACCACATACAGATAGGGGATAATTAGCCCCATCTACAATGTTTTCTTAACTATACTCTTTATAAATAACTTTCTTGAAGTAACAAAACAGTAAGCAATTATGATTCCAAGAAAAGTGGACAAAATTGTTGCCACGCCCGCTATATAGACAGAGTATAACATATCCCTAAGGAAGTCATTCTGTGTGAAAATCTCCTGGTAGCTATCCAGGTTAAAAGTATTAAGCCCTAAAACAGGGATATACCCCATACTTTCCTTTAAAGTTTCTATAAGTCCGCCACCAATGAGCAGAACATAGAGTATTAAAATAGGTGCTAAAAGTGCATAGGGTGTGATCTTCTTAAAACGCATTATTTTCCTCCGATTTCACTTATCCATATTTCCTTGATCCAGTCGATATACTGGGTTTTCATTTCTGGAAGTCTATGCTCCGAAAGCTCTTTAATGGAAAGTGCACCCGGGCCTTCCCCTGCAATTTTAAGTTCCGCTACTTGATCATCACTTAGCTTACTTACATCCACAGCAGGCATATCTCCCCAGACTTCTGCTTTCAATTTTTCTGTTTGAGCCTTTGGACTTTGTAGAAAATCAATTACGAGTAGTGCAGCTGCCTTGTTAGGTGAATTGAAAGGAACTGCAAGGTAATGAGAATTCCCTATTGTTCCCGTGTCGAATACAAAAGTTTTTACCGATTCAGGATATTCCCCTTTTTTCACAAGTCCTGCGGTTTTGCCTATCTCAAACCCCATGGTCATGGCAATTTCACCATTTTTGAAAAGTTCATCTTGCTGCGCCTGAGTTGCGGGTAGCGCTTTTCCTTCTCTCCACAGGTACTGGTTCATTTCCTTAAAATAATCCACTACCGGCTTTGAAATCTTAAGGAATTCCTCTTTGGTCATATCCTTTTGGAAAACATCACTTTCCCCTGTAAGCTCATAGTAAGCAGTTCTAATAAAGGCTACTCCTGCAAAATCATCTGGGAGCTTTGGATAAGTAAATTTTCCGGGATTCTTTTTAACCCATTCGATTAATTCCTTAAAACTTTTAGGTGGAACAGGAACTACTTTAGAATCATAGGTAAGTACCATCTGCGCCCTACCCCAAATGGCTTCCGATCCTTCGATTAGAATACCAGTATCAAACTTTAAATCATCTGCATTTTCATCATAATACTTCTTTAGATTTGGTAAAAGCTGCGTGAAGGGTCCCCATATAAGTCCACCTTGCTTAGCAGTTCTAAAATTTTCTCCGTTAATCCAAAGCAAATCTGCTGTCCCCTGATTTACGATACCTTTCTTCTCATTTAGAAGTTTTGTGATAAACTCGGGAGCATTCATAGGAACTCTTTTTAGTGTTATTCCGTACATCTCCTTCACATTTTGAGCCACAAAACCGTCCATGTATTTGTTTATACTTTCATTTCCGCCCCACATTAAAATGGTGGCTTCTTTGTTTTTTCCTTGATTCTCTACATTTTCCCATGATGTGAATTTTTCTTCGGTACTACTTAAGGATTTATTGGAAGAGCACCCTGAAAGCATGAACAGAGATAGGCAAGGTAATTCATAGGCGCAAGAATGGTGAATCCAAGAATTATAAAG
>JBLHPD010000022.1:0-35797 GCA_047624165.1 Clostridium sp.
CTTGCACCGTGCAGGCTTGTTTGCTATGCCTATTTTTATTGCAAACCACTCTCTGAGCATAAAATTTATAGTTCTATAATGAATCTATAAAAAACCAAGTTTTAAATATTAGTTTCCGTGACTACTCAAAATGAATGCACGTCCGTCAATAATCTCAGACCGGAATAACAAAAGACAAACTAACTTTAGATATAAATTTAGGAGAAAAAAAGATGAATAAAAAAAATACACTATTAACCTGTACCGAACTCTCTTTTGTCTTGGTTGGTTGTATCATTGGTATGGGTGTCACTAGTATCCCAGCGGATGTAGTGAACATTTCACATCAAGATGGGTGGATTTCTACACTTATAGGTGGAGTATATCCATTGTATATAGTTTTAGCTTCCTCAATAATAATCAAAAGGCATCCTGATAGTAATATAATGGATTTAAGTAAATCATACTTTGGAAAAATAATCGGCAATATTTTAAATTTATTGTTTGTGCTCACATTTTTATTTTATATTATATTAGTTATTTCCACTTCAAGCAATCAATTAAGAGCATATAGTATATATTTTATGCCACATTTCAAAATAGTTATGCTTTTTGCTGCGGTTTCTTGCTACGCTTCACTTAAAGGCTTAAAGGTATTAGCCAAATTTACTACAATAACAATTTTTTTATTATGTTTTATTATTGTAGCCTCCACAGTATCCTTTAAGTCCGGCAGTATTTTAAATGTAAAACCTATTTTTGGAGCAGGTTTCTCAAAAATTTTACAAGGAAGCATAAAAACTGCCTTCGCCTATTCAGGTATGGAATTATTATTAATAATATATCCTTATGTGCAAAATAAAAAAAATATATTAAAATCTGCCTACATTAGTACTCTTGTAGTAATCTTCTTTCATACATGGATAGTTTTCACATCTATCTATTTTTCCGGACCAGATTTAGTAGTAAAACAATTATGGCCTTTTTCCTTCGTAGCTGAATCATTTAAAATACCTGTAGTAAATAATTTTAGATTTATAGAGATCATTATATGGATTGCTCTAGCATATAAAACCGTATCAATTGAATTTTATGCCGCAACTAAAATATTAAATAATATAACTAACATAAAAAGAAAAACAATATGTTTTTTAATGTTACCAATTATTTTCACTTTACCATTGTTCTTTGAAAGTGAAGTAACGAGAAGATATATTGCAGGTATTGTTATGCCTTGGATAATCTCATTTAATATTTCTTATATAACCATAATTGCACTATTAACTCTTTTAATAAACAAGAAAAAGCTTAGACATATTTAAAATAATAACTAGTCTTAATGCTAGTCTATTTTGAATAATATGCCTTATTAATAAAAAAGGAGAGAATCTTGTAAATGAAAAGGTATAGCATACTTCTAACATCTATTTCATGTATAATTATATATCTCATATTTAATTCCAGCAAAGGTAATCTTCCTATAGAAAAAAATGATATTTGTTCAGGATTATCCTTTGATCTCATTTCAAGTAGCCCATTGAATGAATATAACATTGCTGCAAGTGCATATACTTTCCCCAAAAAAAATGAAGTTTCAAGTCTTATATTAGAAGCTGTAGGTAAAAATATTCCTGATACCAGGTCATCCAGGACAACTATTAGCAGTAAAGAATTTTTGCTTGGATTGCAGAAAGTATTTATTTTAAGCGAAACTGTAGCAACTTATGGTATTAATCCTATTGTTGATATACTGTTTTCTAATCAACAAATGAATGATGCTACATGGATTGTTGTTTGTAAAGGTAAGGCCCTTGATATGCTAAAATTTAAAGTTGGAGATGCTATCACTTCATCAGATCATATTGACGGTATGATAGAAAGCTCCATAGAACAGAATTTCATGTCTGGTGACTATAAAGTCGTAGATATGTTTGTAAGAGTAGGTTCTGAGGGACGCGGCCTAGTTCTTCCATATCTTAAAATAGTTAACAATAAAATTACTTTCACCGGCATGGTTGCTTTCAAAAACGACAAGATGGTTGCCGAAATACCAATGGAAGAAGCAAGGTACCTGAATTTTTTAAGAAATAATAAAGTTAAAGGATTACTAACACTTCAAAAGGATTCACTACACTTGATATCAACTTACGGAAATGTGAAAAGGAAGGTACACTGTGAAAAAATTAACGGTAAATACAAATTTACTATTGACATAGAATTTAAAGGTACAGTAGTAAGCAATACTCTGTATAAGGATTTTATGATTAATCCCAAAACAGTAG
Source organism: Clostridium sp. (assembly GCA_047624165.1). GTDB lineage: Bacteria > Bacillota > Clostridia > Clostridiales > Clostridiaceae > Clostridium_AD. The sequence goes on from JBLHPD010000022.1 coordinate 2,262, forward strand.
ATAAATACCGTCATGAATTAGAGGAAGAAACAGAGAAAAGGTGCAATCAATTTATAAATAAAATGCAAAATGAGTATAAAGTGGACTGCCTAGAACTTGGTCGTAATGCCGCAGCTACTTTTGGACGAAACCCCGAAACGGATTGGGATAATATTGTTTGTAATGCGGACATTGTAGTTAATGTAAAAGTGAGGATTAATAATCTTGGAAGAGGTCAATTTTATTTTAAAAACAAATAAAAATTAACCACTTCACATAATGTTATTCATTATTCATTAATTTTGCAAACCTATTGATATTCACTTTATTTATATTCAAAATATCTTTATTAACATCCACTTTAGAACATATTGCCTTCTACTCTTTTATATGAATTTCAACTAAATATATGTATTACAACATAAAAACAGACTATTTATCATTGTAAAGTAAAAGAGAATTATACTAAAGTATTGACTTTTATAGAATTTTTGTATAGTATTTAATATGAAATATAAAAACTTCTAGCCACTTTTCAAAATTGGTTAGGAGTTTTTTTTGAAGTATATTTATTTATAAAAGGCAAACAAATATATGAAGGCAAATAAATGTATTTGCCATGGAGGTAAAAATGAGTAAGAATCATAGTGTTAGGAATAATTTTGTTTACAACAATATAGAGAAAAAAGGTAAGAACTTTATGTATAAAAATCTTGAGAGAAGCAATTGCTATAATTGTGACTTTTCAAACTCAAATTTTGATTTTGCAACTTTTAGAGGTGCACATTTTAAATCCTGTGTGTTTTTTGAATGTACCTTTAAATGGGCGGAATTCATTGGAACAAATCTTAAGGGCAGTGATTTCAAAAATACTATATTTGAAAATGCTATATTTGACTCTGTGAATTTTGATGGGGCTGATTTCAAAGATGCAGAATTTAAAAATACTATATTTTTGTCAACTGATTATACAAAAGCAAAAAATCTTAAAATTAAAAATTCAGATATAAAAATCTTTAATGAAATGCCTCAAATGGAAATTAATGAAGAGCTTCGAATTGCTGTATTAGACGCAATGAAAAATAAATATGTTAAAGCTGCCAGAGTTCTTGATACAAAAGATGGTGGAATTAACACAATAAGTCTAATGATATTACTAGAAAATTTTGATGAAGAAACTTTGATTAAAGGATTAAATATCATTAGAGATGAACTGGATTGTGATTTTTACACATTAAGTTATATTATTAAGTATTTAAAAAATAATATGTAATTGTTTTTACTCATAATCTTTACAATGACATCAGCGTAAGTTAGGAGCACATAAGATGAATGGTAAATCACATCAAAAAATTGCAATGATATCATATGCAATAGTGGCGACAATACCTGTAATTAATGCAATGCCAATCTTCAATAATAAATATATACATATCCCAATGGGAATTAGCATTATTGGCCTTTTCACTGCGGGTATGGCAGGATTGCTTGTTGATGCGGATAGTCAACATAGTAAGATAAACCACATGAATCCACTTACAGGTACAAGTAATAAAGTAATAAGTGGTATTGATAAATTATTAAAGTTATTTTTAAGATTATTGTTAGGAGTTGGAATTGGCGCTCTTATCTTATTGTATTCAAAAACTATTATAGATACGTTAACAAGGATGAAATATATAGGTATGTATGCTCATATATTTACATATTCTATGTCCTTCATTTTTATAGTTTTAGGAGTGACTAACGAGAAGATATTTAAAAAAATTCCTCTAATTGGGTTAGTTTACAAAAAAATATCAGCTATGATAAGTGTGAACTCTCATAATTTCAAAAGAAAAACTATGTTTTTAACTTATGCTTGTTCAAGCATAGTTTTAGCCATTTATAACTTTACTAATTTAAACGATATAAATATTTATATCATTTGTATTTTGTTAATTTGTATCGTAATATTCCCTCACAGAACATTTTTGCACTCAATAGAAGGAGTTACTATTTTTACTATTTCAGCTTCATATATATTTAATAAATTAGGCTACGAATATTTAACTGGATGTTTTTTTGTTGGATATGTAAGTCATATTTATTGGGCTGACATATTAACAAAGGAAGGAGTACCAATACTTTCATCGCCAAGGCTTATTGCGGAACTATTAAAAAAAATGAACCTACATAATAAATTTGTTCATTTCTTAGAACGAATTGGTAAGTTTAAACTTAAATTACCGCCACATATCACCACAGGATCAGATACTGGAAATTTATTTGAAGTAATATATATTATAGTATTATTTGTAGTAGCTGTAATAGGTTTCAGTGTTTATGGTGGAGACTTCAGAGTAATATAAATAATAAAAAACTAGGCGTCAGAAAGATATACATACGAAAAAATGAGAGGAGAAATTTATGAAATTTGTTGCTGATTTACATACCCATACTATAGTTAGTGGTCATGCTTATAGTACTTTAATGGAGAATGCAAAATATGCTAGCGAGATAGGTCTTGAGATATTAGGAGTTACAGATCATGGTCCTAATTTGTTAGGAGCTCCCGATCTTTGGTATTTCGGGAATTTTAAAGTACTTCCGAGAGAATTGTTCGGTGTTAAAATGCTCTACGGATGTGAAGCTAATATAATTGATTATGAAGGTAATCTTGATATGCCAGTAGATTTCCAAAAGCGTCTTGACATAATGATAGTAAGCATGCATGAACCTATAATGGAAGGTGGAAAGAGTGCAGACTTAAATACAGCTACTATTTTAAAATCCATGGATAATCCTTATGTTAATATCTTAGGACATATGGGAAATCCAAAATTCCCTATACATGAGGAAGCAATAGTAAAAAAAGCAAAAGAAAAAAATATACTAATAGAAATAAATAATAGTTCTTTTGTAAGTTCAAGAAAAGGCAGTGATAAAAATTGCATTAAAATAGTAGAACTTTGCAAGGAATTTGGTGTTAGGATTATTGTAAACAGTGATGCTCATTTCTGTTATTCTATAGGGAATTTCAGTGTTGCAGAAAAAATACTTAAACGCATAGATATGCCTGAAGAACTTATTATTAATACAAACAAAGAAAAATTAATAGAATTTCTTAAAGAAAAAGGTAAAAATATATAGTACCTTAATTAGAAATATAATATATTAAAGGGCACATTATATTACTTCAATGTGCCCTTTACAAAAACGTAGCATTTTATTGTCATTTCTTATAGATTAATTTATATATTACTTTGTAGTCTCATTCTCGTTCTGTTTCTCATCTTCCAAATCCTCAAGTGCCTTTTCCATTGCAGATCCTACATCACCTACAGATTCATCATTCACATTTTTTAAAGTTTGCTTAATTTCATCTCTCTTTATATTTATTTCTTCATCAGTTTCTTTATTAGTTTCTTCATCAATATCTTCCTTATTCATAATACTAAAATTTCTTATTTTTTCACAACAACTTTGAGAGAATATAGCAGCAACGGTTCCTACAATCGCAACTCCTAACACTGTGAAAACTGCATAATTTTGAATTGAGTTAATCTTTTGTTTTTTTTGTTTATTTTTAATGTCTTTTGCTAATTTGTCTAAATAGTACATAATAACCCTCCTGAATTAATATTTTCTTAAAATATTTTTTCCATATTCTATTCTATTATATTATTTCCACATTTTTATAAAAAATTCAATTAATGAATAGGAATAAGTATGTAATTACATCCACATACTTTAATAAAAAAGCTCCTCGTGATAAGAACCAAATTATGGTTCTTATCACGAGAGCTTTTTTATTATTTAGTTGACATATCAACAGTATTTTGTTATTGTTAATTTAGTTGACACATCAACTAAATTAATGAGGTGAAATTATGGATATAACGAAAAGACATATTACAAAAATCTGTCGCGTAGCACATCAATACGCAACCTCGTGCCTGCAAGGTATTAATATTGGTACCTCTGAGTATGAATGCCTGCATTTTATACGTAAAAATAATGGCATGAGTCAAGAAAAGCTACGAAGCTTTTTAAATATTGACAAATCAGCGGTTACCCGAATGGTGGCAAACCTCGAAGAAAAAGGATATCTATACAGATTGCAGGATGAAAAAGACAAACGTTCTAAAAAGCTTTTTACATCAGATAAAGCAGTTGATGTTAAAAATATGTCTTCCTCTGTGGAATCGTTTTTCTACGAATGGCTCCTTGAAGATATTAATCATGAAGAAAAAAAGATATTTCTAAAAGTACTCAATGATCTTTATATAAAAAGTAAAAAAGAACGTATTGAAGGTTTTATAAATATAAAGAAAAGAGATGTTGATTATTATGGCAAATCTTACGATTAAACCTATAAATGGGCCAAACAAAATTATTAATTATTGGAAAAAAGAAAAATTTGTTGTAGCATGTATTGTGGTATTTGGATTAACCTTTAACATTTCTGCAATTTTAGGACCGATTTATCAGGGCAAACTAATTGATTCTATTACTTATGGTAGCGACCTACCCTCAGTCGTAAAACTATCAGTTACTTTTGCTTCTCTTATAGCAATGATTCAATTGATGCGTTACTTTAAGCGTTTTTACATAAGACGCTTTGCTAATAGTACAAGTGCTACCATGAGGCTTATGATATACAATAACATAATGCATAAAAATACTGAAGAATTAGACACAGAAAATATCGGTAATTTAATGACTAGAGCCATATCTGATGTTGACCTCTGCGTGGAGGGTATGCGAAAATTCACTACAGAGATATTTGATACTGGTGTGCTAATGGCAGCCTATCTCATATCAATGCTCTTTTACGACGTTAAAATAACAATTATTTCCATAATTTTTATTCCTATTGCTATGATGCTTGCTGAAAAATTAAAAGTAATTATTTACAAGTACACTATTGCCTTTCGCAGCAAAAGTAGCGATGTGGCAAGTATTACATATGATACAATAGAAAATTCCATGCTTTATAGAGCAAACGGAATGGAAGATCAAAATATAGCAAGGTACAATTTAGAACTTACAGATTTACAAAATAGAGCAATCAAAGCCAATATCTTAGAAAATTCATTGCAACCAATTTACAATGTTATTGCAATGCTTGGAGTAATCATGGTAATTTACCTTGGGGCTACAAAGGTGATTAATGATGGATGGACTGTAGGTAATTTTTCTACTTATCTCATTATGTTTGCCGCAATGGCAAATAAGGCAAGTAAAGCAGCAAAGCTATTTAATTCTGTACAAAAATCACAGATATCATGGAAACGCATTGTTCCCTATCTTACACAATACCAAAGTAAAGTTACCACAACCTGCATTGATATGGATAATACAAGACTTTCAATAGACAATCTTAACTTTTGCTATCCGGCGAGCAAAGAGAACACAATTGAAAATATTAGTTTTGAAGGAAAACAAGGTGAAATTATTGGTATCACTGGGGCTATTGCCTCTGGAAAATCTACACTAGGGCTATCACTCCTTGGACTATATCCCTATATAGGAAGTATTAAGATAGACGGTAAGGAGCTTAGGAGCTACTCTGAATATGAGCGAAGTCAAATGATTTCTTACCTAGGTCATAAACCTCAATTACTCTCTGATAGCATTTATAACAATATTACTCTTGGAAATAAGCAGAACATAACTTCTGTTTTAAAGGATGTTTGTTTTGATACTGATTTGTTGGCGATGCCTCTTGGAGAAAATACATTAGTGGGTAACAGTGGGAATAGCTTGAGCGGTGGTCAACAGGCACGTATATCACTTGCAAGAACCCTTTTAAGAAGAACCAAAATTATAGTTTTGGATGATCCCTTTTCTTCCATTGATATAAATACAGAAAAAGAAATCTTAGAAAATCTTAAAAAGAATTATAAAGACAGTTTAATTGTACTAATTTCGCACCGCTTAACTGCTTTTAAGGGCGTAAATCAAATTGTATTTCTGAATCATGATAAAAAAGCAGTCTATGGTACTCATAATGAACTTATAGAAATCTCTGATGTTTATAGAACGATATTAAACTTACAATCAACTGGGGGTGAAAATTATGGGGAATAGTCTAGTAAAAAGCTCTATTATTAATGTGCTTAAGAAGAACACTAAAATTATTTTTTTGTTATTCTTTGCTGTTTGTGGTGTTGTTATAACAAGTTTAATTCCTCCTCAAATTTTAAAATATATTGTCGACCATAATCTTGTATTAAGAAGTAATGATAAACTGCTTGTCATAGCAATTACTTACATGGGGGTGCTATTATTTATTGGTATCTTTGATTTTATGAAAGAAGCTATACTTACAGTTTTAGGCCAAAAAATAACTAAAGAAATTCGGCTTGAAATGATGGAGAAATTAAAAAAAATAAATGCCCTGTTCTTTTCCTCAAATGAAACAGGCAAAGTTGTTTCAACGTTCACCAATGATGTGGATGCAATCAATTCCATGTTTACAAGTGGTATTATCGGAATGATGATTGACTGCCTAAAAATTATAGGAATTGTTGTTTCTATCTGGATGTTCAGCTCAAAGCTTGGAATTATTACTTTAATTCTACTTCCTATTATTTATATCATTACTCGGATTTTTCAAAAGAAAATGCTCAAGGCACAAATAGAAAATAGAATTTACGTTGGCAATGTAAACAACCACATTTCAGAAAGCTTAAAGAATGTGCAGATGATTAAATCCTACAGTAAAGAAGCCTACATGGAAAGAAACTATACTGATTATTTACTAGATAACTATAAAACCATAGAAAAAGTAAATTTCTATGATTCTGTATTTTCTCCCATTATCCAAATTACTAGAGCTGTGGTGATTGGTATTATTATAATACTATCATCTAATCAACTAAACTTTTTGGGTATATCACTAGGCATGGTTGCCGCCTCCATTGAATTGATTTCTAATTTATTTGCTCCCATTGAAAATCTGGGTATGGAGCTTCAAAATATTCAACAGGCAGTATCTGGTATCAATAGGGTGAATGACTTTTATCGTTTGCCCGAGGACAACTGCACTCGTAGTGAACTTAAAGCGGAGGATATAATTCCAAGTCGCGCGGATATAAAACTATCCTTTAATGATGTAACTTTTCAATATGAAAAAGGGATTGATATTTTGAAAAACATTTCTCTTGATTTAAAACCACGCGAGAAGGTTACCTTTGTAGGTAGAACCGGTGTTGGAAAATCCACATTATTCAAACTTACTATGGGATTTTTAAAACCTTCAAATGGATGTATCACCATAAATGGAATTGATGTTTATAACATATCAAACTCCGAAAAGCGCAAAATGTTCGGCTATGTTGACCAGTCCTTTCATATGATAAACGGCACAGTAGCCCAGCAAATCAGTCTGCAGGACGAAAACATTAAAAAGGAGCAAATTGAAAATGCGCTGGACTTTGTTGGACTAACTGATTATGTAGTATCTTTAGAAAATGGTATAGATACGCAAGTAACTTGCGAAAATCTTTTTTCACAAGGTCAGAAACAGCTCCTTGCTATTGCTAGAGCAATTGTGACAGACCCTCCTATTTTACTTCTTGACGAAATCACCGCGAATCTTGATTCTATAACTGAAGAAAAATTTATATCAGTACTTCAAAAGGCAAGCCATGCTCACACAATATTGTCTATAACTCACCGCGTGTCCTCAATTATTCCTGGTGACACCATAGCTATATTAGAAAATGGCATGATTAAAAATACAGGCTCTCCTGAAATGCTATCACAAAACGACGATTGGTATCGTAATCATATTGCACTAGAGAAGCTCACTTGGAGTTAAATCATCACCTTCAGTACTAACAAGATACCATTTTATTTCAAATGAAAAAACAGCACAATTAAATTAAAATTGTGCTGTTTTTATTAAAAAGGCATAATAAATGTCTTCCCAGTTTTAGGATTTTTAGTTATATATACCGAAAGTCCATAAACCTCTTTAATTATATTTTCTGTTAATACTTCCTCTGGAACTCCCTCTTTGTAGACTCCGCAATCATGCATTAGTATCATATGATCTCCATACGCTGCTGCTATGTTCAAATCATGAAGCACAGCAATAATTGTTATTTTTTTATTTTGATTTAACTGTTTTAATTGATTCATTATTTCAATTTGGTGATGAATATCTAAGTGAGAAATAGGCTCATCTAAAAGAATTATCCCTGTTTCTTGGGCAATTGCTCTTGCCACGACTACGCGTTGTCTTTCGCCACCACTGAGTGCATTGATGCTTTTATTCCTAAGCTCCCAAGTGTTCGTCATTTTCATCGCCTTCATAGTTATTTTTATGTCATTTTCACTTTCAGAACAGAATCTAGAAATATGCGGTGTTCTTCCCATAAGAACTATATCTTGTACTGAAAAATCAAATTCAATCTCTGTACTTTGCGATACCACAGCCATTTCCTTTGCCAGCACTTTAGTTTTCATTTGAGTTAATTTCTTTTCATCAATAAAAATTTCACCTTTTTCAGTGCTAAGCGATTTTGATAGTATCCTCAAAAGAGTTGTTTTACCTGATCCATTTGGTCCTAGAATGGTGTAAAATTTTCCTCTTTCAATATTTATATTAATGTCCTTTAATACTTCCTGCTCAAATGAAAAACTTATGTTATTTATTTCGATCAATTAAATCGCCTTCTTCTTTGTTTTATATAACAAATATATAAAAAATGGCACTCCAAAAATTGAAGTAATAATTCCAACTGGTATTTCTGCTGGAGGAACTATTACTCTTGCAAGTGTATCGCAAATTATTAAAAATATAGCTCCGAAAAGCGCAGAAAATGGTATAACCAATCTATTATCAGACCCAAAAATTATTCTAATAGAATGAGGCACTATAAGGCCTACAAAGCCAATTATTCCACTTACAGATACAACTACTGCCACCATCAAAGTACTTATTACAAATATATACTTTTTAAATCCATTTACATCTATACCAAGGCTCCTAGCACTATCTTCTCCAAGCATCATAATATTCAGATCCCTTGAAAATGCTGATATAAACAAAATTGAAGGAACTATTATTATAAACAGTAGAATCACCTCATTAAAGCCAGCTGTTGAAAAACTACCCATAGTCCACATGACTATTTTCTGAATATCGTCACTATTAAAGGTCATCATTAATGAAATAATAGCAGATAATAAATAATTTATAGCAATACCTGCGAGGAGTAGTGTTGCATCTGGAACTTTTGTTCCAACTCTCGCAATATTATAGACCAAAAAAGTAGTTATTATAGCTCCTATAAATGCATTGCATGCTACCATGCTCAGCCCAAAGAAATGAATTTCTTTAAGAAAAAGCATGGTTACAGTTGCCCCAAGTGCTGCCCCAGACGAAACTCCGAGAATAAAAGGGTCTGCCATCGGGTTCTTGAATATTCCCTGAAAAGAAGTTCCAACCACTGAAAGCGCAGACCCTACCAAGCAAGATAAAAGTATTCTAGGAAGTCTTAGATTCAATAATATTACTGCAGATGTAGGATTAATTCCACCTAATGATACAAAGTTATTTAATATTGGTATTTTACTCATTAAAATTAAAGCAGTCTGTTTTAAAGAAATGTCTGCTGCCCCAAAATTTAACGCAACAATTATTACAATTAGGAGTAAAAATACCCCTACTGCAAAAACTCTTCTATAATAATTTTTCTCTTCTATAAACGTCATAACCCTGCAGCCCCTTCTATTTAAAAAGTTCAGGATGGATTAATTTAGCAATTGCTTCTAATCCATCTGCAAGTCTTGGTCCCTGTCTAACAATGATATTTTCGTCAACCTCCAATAATTTTCCACTCTTAACTGCTTTCAAATCTTTGTAACCATTAGTAGCTTCTATACCTTTTTTTGAATCATATAACTTAGAGCATATTAAAATATCAGGATTCTTTTCTACAAGCTTTTCTACACTGTATTTCCAACCAATTGCATCTTCTGCAACATTTTTCCCACCAGCCATTTCTATCATATTGCCTATGAATGTATCTTTTCCTGCAGTGAAATCACCACTTTTACCGAAACCTGCTACATAATACACTGTTGGTTTCTTAGCATTCGCTACCTTATTAGTTATATCTGCAACTTTCTTTTTCATGTCGGCTATTATTGTCTGTGCTTTTTCACTGGCATTTATAACCTGGCCAAGCTTAGTCATAGTATTATATACACCAGTAAAATTTTCTTCACCATAAAGCACTATAACCTTTATATTAAGGGCTTCTAATTTTTTAATAACGTCCTTGCTAAAAAGCATCGACGCAATAACTACATCAGGTTTTAATTCAACAATTTTTTCTATACTTGGTTGTAATAAACTACCAACGGATGCTATCTTGCTAGCCTCAGTTGGATAATCATCGTAGTCACTTCTACCAACTAGACTAGAATCTTTACCAAGGGCATATATTCCCTCTGTTATAGTTGGTGAAATTGAAATAATTCTTTTAGGTTCTTTATCAATGGTAACTGTCCTATTATATGAATCAACCACCTTTAGTGGATATACTACAGAATTTGTTTCCTTTTTAGTATTATTAATAGAATCGTTCTTCGCAACCTTACTGCCACATGCACTAAATAAAAGACATACAAAAACAGTTATAACTAAACTTATTAAACTCTTTCTTTTAAACATAAACTTCCTCCTAGTATTCCTTAGGGACACTAAACAATTATTAATTGCTTAGCCTCCAAAAATTATAATTTTTCTCTTACATATTACATTATTTAATTTTAATTGGTATACCACAAACCACCATGTGAACATCTTGAGCTCTCGAAGCGATATACTGATTTACCCTACCTGCAATATCGCGAAAAACCCTTGCCATTTTATATTCTGGTACAATTCCAGAACCTATTTCGTTAGTTACAAGAATTATTGTTTTCAAACTTTTTTCTGCTTCGCAAAGAAAGTCCGCTACCTCTTGTAAAATTTCTTTTTCCATTGTATCTATATCCTGATCATTAAGATCATTAAAGTTGTCCCCTGCTCTATCAAACATAAGATTTGTAACCATTATTGTTATACAATCTAATAAAATCGTATCAAACTTCATTGGCGAGTTATAGAATACCTGTTTTAAATCCTTGTATCCCTCAAAAGTATACCAGCTAGCTGGTCTTCTTTCTTTATGTTTTTTTACTCTATCCTTCATTTCATCATCAAATGGAATTGAAGTTGCAATGTAAAGTACCCCGCCCTTAGATTCTTTAGCTAGCTTTTCAGCATAAGTACTTTTTCCACTCCTTGCTCCACCTGTTATAAGTACCATCTTTTTCATAGTATACCTCCTTATTATTTCATCTAATATCTATATGTAAAAAATTCAAAAAATAAAAAAACCACACCTAAGGGATGTGGAATAATGCAATTAACTTTTTCACTTATTGGATAACCCAATATTTTCTTAAATTACGCATTTTTCATCTTCCCCCGAAGACTACTAAAATTCAGTGCATTAGGCAGGTTTACTGGCTTTAGCGTCATCTTACTCTCCGACCTTCTCGGTTTCCCAATGGTTTTTTGGATTTCATTCTCTAATACAGTAGCGGTGGGCTGCAGTGGTTTTTAACCACTTTCCCTTTTAACCCCTGGTACAGGGCACCTAAAACTAATATTCAATTTTTATTAAGTTCACAATAATTATTGTAACATCAAAAAAATATTAAAGCAATAGAATTTCGTAGAGCCATATTGGGAATAATAGTAGATAAGGTTAGGTATTAAATTAGTCCATATTTATAAATTATGTGTGACAATTAGTCACATAAAAATAAATTCCAGTAGATTAAACATACATATTTTGTTATTATATAAGTATAGCTACTATATGCTTATATAATAACAAAATATGAATAATTGGAGGGTATAATGAAACTAAATAAAAAACTACTTATAATAATTTCAGTAGTTATTTTAATAGGTGGTATAGGTCTAATTTATAAGTTTACTAGTTCAGTGCCCACTAAAGAAAGCAATAATTTAAATGCATTAAATGAAACGAAAAAGCTTGAAAAAAAGAGTGAAGAAACTTTATTAATTACTCAACAACCGAATAAATTGCCAGCATATGACATTTCAAAGAATGAAGAAACAATAAGTAAACCAGTATCAATTAATATAGTAGAAAACAATAAAATACCAATACTTATGTATCATTCTATTAGTTATGAAAAAGGAAATACATTAAGAATTCCAAAAGAAAATTTCAGAAACCAAATGAAATATCTTAGTAATAATAATTATACAACATTATCATTAGATGAGCTTTATAGCTATATGCAAAAGGGTGAAAAACTACCGACTAAGCCCATAGTCATAACTTTTGATGATGGTTATAAAGATAATTACACTAATGCATATCCTATATTAAAAGAATTTAATTTAAAAGCAACTGTGTTTGTAATTACTAATTGTATAGATATTGAAAAGAATTACCTAACTACTAACGAAATAAAACTAATGGATTTACACAATGTAAGAATAGAAAGTCATACAGAAGCACATGAACATTTAGATAAAATATCATATAAAGATAATGTAAAAACTATGACAGCTTCAAAAGTTAAATTAGAAAATATATTAAACAGAAAAATAAATTACATTGCATATCCTTACGGTGGATATACTGAAAGCACTATAAAAGCTGCAAAACAAACAGGTTATATATTAGCTTTTTCAACGGAATTTGGTTGGATAGGTAAAAATGATAATATTTATTCATTAGGTAGAATATTTGTTAGTTCAGATTATAATTTAGAACAATTTAAAGCAAAATTGAATTTAAAATAAAAGTATATATAGGGTTTTAAATGTTAACTTATACATTCAATTTTAGTTTAATAGATTAAATATGCATATGTATAATGTCTCATTTACAATTCTGTAGTAAGAGAATAGGTGAAAAATATGAAAACAAAATCATTGAAATTTAAGATAATAGCTTTTGCTATCTTATCTGCTATAGGAATAGGACTTATAGTTAATTCTACACTAAAAAACGTTAATATTAAAAGCAGTAATGCCATTATAATAAACAGTAATACTGAGTTGAAATCTAATAAAACTGCTGAAATAAAAAACCAAGAATTAAAAAAATTAGAACTAGAAAAACAGCAGCAGATAAATCAAAAACAAGAAAGTTTGGAAAACATATGGGAAAAAGGATATGATCAGTTTTTTCAAAAAGAATATAACAAAGCTATTGAAACGGAAAAGCAAGTTATAAAGGAAGATGATACTTTTTATAAGGCATACGCTGTAGAAGGAATTGCATTAGCTTACAGTGGGGATTTTAAGAGTGGTATAAAGCAAATTGACCAAGCTTTAAAACTTAAGCCTTATTATGGTTATGCAAGATTTAATAAAGCACTAGCTAATGAGTTATACGGACATTATGATGAAGCTATCAAATGGTATAATAAAGCTTTAGAAGTGGAAAAATTCGAATGGAGTTATTATGGTATAGCTAGTATTTATGGAAGAAAAGGTGATATTGAAAATACTATAAAGTATTTGAAACTTGCTATTGATATTAATCCAACTATAAAAAACACAGCGAATGATGAAGAGGATTTTAATAATGTACGTGAACATACAGAATTTAAACAATTAATAGAAAAATAAACAAATGCAAGTACTAATATGGAGCAAATCGGAGCCAAAATCATTAAACTCATAATAACTACCCCCTTTGTAACTTTTCACATTTCTATTGACAAACAGTAAATTGATTGATAGAATGACAAATAATATAATAAAGACTTTGACAGGGACAATTAGACATCAGGATGTTTTCCAGAGAAGGGATAAAGCTGTGAACCCTAAATAATTAGATGTTGAAACTTACCCTCGAGTTGTGGACTTAAACTAAGTTGTACTTAATAGTTGGCTTATTAGTAGGTTTTACCGGCGAAAACCGTTATCTTTAATTAAGTTATAAATATGGGTGGTACCGCGACAAACTCTTCGCCCCAAGTGAGGAAGTTTGTTTTTTTTGTACCCTTTTTTTAGTATATTGTTATAAACACAAAAAATAAATTATAATTTAAGGGGAATAAAAAAACTTCAAAATAGAAGCGAGTTAGATAGCTTTTTTAAACTCAATAGAGTGTTTCACAACTTTTAAAAGGGGGTTATAACTAATATGGGAATGACGATGACACAAAAAATACTAGCCTCACACGCTGGTTTAAAAGAGGTAAAAGTAGGTCAATTAATTATGGCAAATCTTGACTTAGTTTTAGGTAATGATATAACAACACCAGTAGCTATAAATGAGTTCAACAAAATGGGAGCTTCTAAAGTTTTTGATAAGAAGAAAATTGCTATTGTTCCAGATCATTTTGCTCCAAACAAGGATATTAAATCTGCTGAGCAATGTAAATGTACCCGTGAATTTGCATATGAAAAAGAAATTGAAAACTATTTCGAAGTAGGGCAAATGGGTATAGAACATGCTCTATTACCAGAAAAGGGACTTGTAGTAACTGGTGATGTTGTAATAGGAGCTGATTCTCACACTTGCACTTATGGTGCTTTAGGTGCTTTCTCAACTGGAGTTGGATCAACTGATATGGCAGCAGGAATGGCAAGTGGAAAATGTTGGTTTAAAATTCCAGAGGCAATAAAATTCGTTTTAACTGGCAAAATGCAAAAATGGGTTTGTGGTAAAGACGTAATTCTTCATATCATAGGAATGATCGGAGTAGATGGTGCGCTGTATCAATCAATGGAATATACAGGAGAGGGTCTCCATAATTTATCTATGGATGACAGATTTACGATATCTAATATGGCTATTGAAGCAGGTGCTAAGAACGGTATTTTTGAAGTTGATGACAAAACTTTAGAATATGTAAAAGAGCATTCAACTAAAACTCCTGTAGTGTTTAGCGCTGACGCTGATGCAGAATACTCGCGAGTAATAGAAATTGATTTAAGTACTATAAGGCCAACAATTGCCTTCCCTCACCTTCCAGATAATACTAGAACTATCGATGAAGTCGGAGATATTAAAATTGATCAAGTAGTTATTGGTTCTTGTACTAACGGAAGAATAGAAGACCTTAGAATGGCTGCAAGCATATTCAAAGGTAAAAAAGTTAATTCTAAAATAAGAACATTAATCTTCCCCGCTACTCAAAAAATTTACCTTCAAGCAATTAGAGAAGGTTTAATAGAAATATTTATAGAAGCTGGAATTGCTGTAAGTACTCCAACTTGTGGACCATGCCTTGGAGGCTACATGGGCGTACTTGCAAATGGCGAGCGGGCTCTGTCTACTACAAACAGAAATTTTGTTGGCAGAATGGGTCATCCTGGAAGTGAAGTATATCTTTGTAGCCCAGCAATAGCTGCAGCATCTGCAATAACCGGAAAAATTTCTTCACCAGAGGAGGTAATGTAATGTTTAAAGGAAAAGTTATAAAATATGGTAACAATGTTGATACTGACGTTATAATACCTGCTAGATATCTTAATACTTCAGACGCAAAAGAGCTTGCATCACATTGTATGGAAGATATCGATAAGGATTTTATACGAAAAGTTAAGAATGGCGACATAATGGTTGCTGGTAAAAACTTTGGTTGTGGGTCTTCAAGAGAACATGCACCTCTTGCTATAAAGACTGCGGGAATAAGTTGCATAATTGCTGAAACTTTTGCAAGAATATTCTACAGAAATTCAATTAACATAGGGTTACCTATACTCGAATGCACTGAAGCTGCCATAGACATTGAAGAAGGAAATGATGTATCCGTAGATGTCACTACTGGAGTTATCACAAATAACACAAAAGGAAAAACTTATCAGGCAATACCTTTCCCAGCATTTATGCAAGAAATTATAAGCGCTGAAGGTCTTCTTAATTATCTTAAAGAAAGGACTGACGCACAATGAAAAAAATAGCTGTTATTAAAGGCGATGGAGTTGGACCAGAAATTGTTCTTGGTGCAATCAAAGTATTAGATGCAATATCTAAAAAATATAATTTTCCCGTTGAATATACTTATGTTTTAATGGGTGGAATAGCTATAGACGAAACAGGATTTCCCCTTCCAAAGGAAACTATAGATACTTGTAAAAATAGTGATGCGGTTTTACTTGGTGCTGTCGGCGGCCCCAAATGGGATAAATCTCCGGGCCATTTAAGACCAGAAACTGGTTTACTTGGAATCAGACGCGAACTCCAAGTTTTTGCAAACTTAAGACCTGCTATTCTTTTCCCACAGTTAAAGGAAGCTTCAGCTCTTAAACCAGAAATTCTAGGAGATAACCTTGACATTATGGTTGTTAGAGAATTAACAGGCGGAATATATTTTGGCGAAAGATCCAGAATCGACCTAGATGACG
This sequence comes from Clostridium sp., assembly GCA_047624165.1. GTDB lineage: Bacteria > Bacillota > Clostridia > Clostridiales > Clostridiaceae > Clostridium_AD. The sequence goes on from JBLHPD010000022.1 coordinate 18,640, forward strand.
GTGGTCAAAAGGCATGGGACACAATGGCTTATTCAACTTATGAAATCGAAAGAATCGCTCGTGTTGGTTTTGAAACTGCAAGGAAAAGAACTAAAAAACTTACATTAGTTGATAAAGCTAACGTGCTTGAGAGCTCAAGACTTTGGAGAGAAGTTGTTACAAAAATGGCAGCAGATTATCCCGACGTAACCCTTGAAGTACAATTAGTTGATAGTTGCGCAATGCAACTTATAAAAAATCCATCACAATTTGATACAATTCTAACTGAAAATATGTTTGGTGATATCCTAAGTGATGAAGCTTCAATGCTTACTGGATCACTTGGAATGCTTCCGTCAGCTAGTTTAGGCAACGGCACTCTTGGTATATATGAACCAATACACGGCTCAGCACCCGATATCGCAGGCCGTGACATCGCTAATCCAATTGCAACTATAATGAGCGTAGCGATGATGCTTAGATATAGCTTCAATATGGAAGCAGCTGCAAAGGATGTTGAAAATGCAGTTTCAAAAGTTTTAGATAGTGAATATAGAACCATTGACATCATGCAAACTGGCATGAAATCAGTTGGAACTGTTGAAATGTCAGACCTTATTGCAAAAGAAATTTAATAATATAATCATCTCATTTGGAGAAGAATTAATTAATAAATGCTATGAACAGGAGTAGTAAAGGTCTTAAGAAATTCTCAGAGAGCCGAAGTAGCTGTGAATCGGTAATTTCAAGATTTTGAACTCGCCCTATGAGCTATCGCCTGAACCTAAGTAAGGTGGATCGTGAGTCCTCGCGTTAACAGGATATTGAGTGAGTTTTAGCTATAAAACTAACTAGAGTGGTACCGCGAAGAAACTTCGCCTCTTGATTGAGGTGAAGTTTCTTTGTATTTATTCCTAATAATTTTAAAGGAGTGTTTTAAATGTCATATAAAAAATATAAACCATATGGTAGTATAAACCTTGAAAATCGTCAGTGGCCTAATAACCAACTAGAAAAAGCACCAATTTGGTGCAGTGTTGATTTAAGAGATGGTAATCAATCTCTTCCCATTCCTATGAATGTAGAAGAAAAAGTTAAGCTATTTAAATTACTTGTTGATATTGGCTTTAAAGAGATAGAAGTAGGTTTCCCTTCTGCCTCAAATACAGAATATCAATTTTTGAGAAAATTAATTAAGGAAAATCTTATACCCGAAGATGTAACAGTTCAAGTTTTAACTCAATCAAGAGAACATTTAATTAAAAAAACCTTTGAAGGTCTTAAGGGAGCAAAAAAAGCTATTGTCCACCTTTATAATTCAACCTCAATTTTACAAAGAAAGGTCGTTTTTAACAAAAGTAAACAAGAAATCATCGATATCGCAGTTTCTGGTGCAAAACTTTTAATGGAATATAAAGATAAATACCCTGAAACAGATTTTTCTTTTGAATATTCCCCTGAGAGCTTTACTGGAACTGAGCTTGAATATTCCTTAGAGATTTGCGAAGCTGTATTAGAAATCTTAAAACCAACTCCATCAAAAAAGGCTATATTAAATTTACCATCAACAGTTGAAATGGCTACTCCAAATATTTATGCAGATCAAATTGAATGGTTTTGCAGAAGCATTAAGAATAGGGAAAGTGTTATAATTAGTCTCCACACTCATAACGATAGAGGTACTAGTACTGCGGCGTCTGAGCTTGGACTTCTTGCAGGCGCTGACAGAGTTGAAGGTACTCTATTTGGGAATGGTGAGCGAACTGGAAATCTTGATATTATGACAATGGCTTTAAACATGTACACTCAAGCAATAAATCCTAAACTTAATTTTTCAGATCTTTATGAAATTGTAGAAGTATATGAAGTCTGCACTAGAATGAAGGTACATGAACGTCATCCTTATGCTGGTGAACTAGTATATACTGCCTTTTCCGGTTCACACCAAGATGCAATCAAAAAAGGTCTTAAAGCTCGCCATGATGAGAATAATGTTTTTTGGGAGGTTCCTTATCTTCCAATTGACCCACATGATGTTGGACGAGAGTATGAAGAAATTATTCGTATTAACAGTCAGTCCGGTAAAGGTGGTGCTGCATTTATAATGGAAAATGAATTTGGTTATATTTTGCCAAAAGCTATGCAAAGTAATTTTGGTAAGCTCGTAAAAAATCAATCGGACTTACTTGGCACAGAACTTTGCTCAAATCAAATTTATGATTTATTTAAAAATGAATATGTAAATATAAAAACTCCAAATTCATTAAAAAATTATAGCATCCAATCAGTACAAAATGTTGAAACAGATGAAAACATAGTGAACATACAGGCACTAATCTCGGTGCGTGGGAAAGAAAGAACTATTTCTGGAGTTGGAAATGGTCCGGTAGACGCCTTTTTTAATGCATTACATGCTGCAAATATCAATGGTTATAGCTTTATATCTTATGATGAACATGCTCTAGGCAGTGGCTCGCAAGCAAAAGCTGCCACTTATATACAAATAGAATACAATGGTCAAAAATATTTTGGAGTTGGTATTTCTGCAAATATTGATACAGCTTCACTAAATGCTTTATTTAGTGCTATTAATAGAAAAGGTTAATATAAGAGAAGGATGCCAATTAAGGCATCCTTCTCTTATATTATTTCTAATGCCAAAAGCTATACTATGAATCCATTGACGACATTATAAAAAATAATTCCATGCATATTATCTTTTATATACTACAATATGAAACAATCAAACCTCTGTATTATGAATATCATTTTCATCATTTTTACCTTTTTTTCTCTTTTCTTTTATAAACACTATAACTACTGGCAGTAATGAACTAATTATTATAGCTATTAACATATAAGAAAAATGATTTTTTATAAAAGATAGATTACCGAAAAAGTAACCCCCACCTAAAAATAAACTTACCCATAATCCCCCACCAAGCATATTATAAGGAATAAATTTTGAATAATTCATTTCTCCAATTCCAGCTACAAAAGGTACGAAGGTCCTAATTATAGGAATAAATCTTCCTATAATTATTGCCATTGAGCCATGTTTTTCATAGAACTTCTGAGCTTTTTTTAAATGCTCTTTGTTAATAAACCTTACTTCTTCTTTCTCTAATATTTTTTTACCAATCTTTTTACCAATATGATAATTAGTAGTATCTCCGAGTACTGCTGCAAAATATACTACTACTAAAAGAGTAAATATATTCATTGATCCAATTCCTGCTAGTGCTCCTGCTGCAAATAACATTGAGTCGCCTGGCAAAAATGGCATAAAAACCAAGCCTGTTTCAATAAATATGATTAAAAACAGAATAGCATATGTTAATACCCCATACTGCTGTATTAGTAAAGCTAAATACTTATCGATATGCATTATTCCATTTATAAAGTTAATTGAAATATCCATGTTTTTTTCCCTTCCGTTATAGGTTGCTTCTATATATTTTCCCATATTTGATATTATATATTTGTAAAATTAAAAACAGATTAAAAAAATCTTAAGTTTTGCTTAAGAATAAATAGAATTATAACAAATTTTAGCTAACTTCATACAATGTTAATGTAGTAAAAATTATTAATGAGGTGTGATTATTTATGTGTCACCTTTTAATGGCAAGACGACAAAAAAACAGAATCAAAGTTGATTCTGTTTTTTATATATCTTTAGAACGTTATTATTTTAATATCATCCTTTAAATATACTTTCTTATATAAATAAAAGTGAAATACCTAACAAAGTTATAATTGCTCCAAATATTTCTCTTGGAAATACTTTTTCCTTAAATGCAATGATTGATACAGGTATTAATAGTATTGGAGTAATCGAAGTAATGGTTGAAACTATTCCAGTTGATGCATGTTGAACAGCGAGCAGTGATAATGATACACCTATAAATGGTCCAAATAATGAACCAATTGAAATATACTTCATAGCTCTCCTATTTTTTAAAGCAACAAATAGCTCCCCCCACTTTTTTAATATCGTGATAACAATTGAAAAACCAATAATTGCCGCTATAATCCTAATTTGAGTTGCTGCAAACGGATCATATGATCCCATACCAAATTTACTAAAAACAAGGCCAAAAGCTTGTCCTAAAGCGCCTATGAAAGCGTATACTAGACCCTTTATTGGATGTGAAAGCCTAACCTTTTTGTCATCTGGATTTTTAGTTAGAATTACAAGTGCTATACCTACAATAGTTATTACCATTCCAGCTATCCCTAAAGCAGTAATTCTCTCACCCATAATAATAAACCCAGTAATTGCTGTTATTGGTGGTACTATAGACATAATTAACATTGATATACGCGAGCCTACCTCAACAAATGCCTGAAATAAAAATAAATCTCCAATAACAAAACCAATTATTCCTGAAAAGGTTAGCCATAGCCAAGTATAACCAGTGGCATCTATTGGCAAAATCATTCCTCTAAAAAAGAAATTATATATTGAGATTAATATAAATGCAATAACAAGTCTTATTAAATTTACAGATATAGAACCAACTTTTTTTCCTGCCGTTTCAAATGTTACAGAAGTAATTGTCCAACAGAATGCAGTTGCAAGTGCAGCTATTTCTCCTAAATGTGATTGAAACATATAATATTACTCCATTCTCATTGCTTCACAATGATTATTTTAGCTTTGCTTAAAGCATTGGTGGAAAGACATTATAATCCTAAAGTTTGGTACAACTATATAATATTAACAACTGCTTGTCAAGTTTTTTCATATCTTATTTTAACTTAAAAAATGTTATCCTCATTTGTTTAAATGAGTACTTAGAATCATTTGAATAACCATTATTTAAATTAGAACTAAATAATAGATTTATTAAGTTGTTTTACAAGAGCACTTATTATCGATGAACTAGCTATAAATAGTAATCCAGTTTGTGGTGCAATCATTGTAAAATCTACCAATCCATGCCCTATTATTACAGCTTGAATACCTGCAAGCATTGGGACTAATCTACAATTTTGTACATGAAGAGTCTTTAAATTTCTAAACAAATTAATTTTCATATAAGCATATATGGAGAGTCCAACAGTTCCAAGTGTAGTCATAATAGTAAGCCAGATGTTATGACCATGGTATAATGTTGCATAATAGTAACCTTCCATGAACTCTGCCCCATGTTCGGTTATTCCCATAATACCCCACCCTATAAAAGGCTTAAGCTTTATCATTTTTAAACATCCATTCCATATTCCAAGACGACTAGTAAATGAGCCATCAAGATTATGGCCAATTATACTTTCTAACATCTGTGATGGCATAAACGTAATTACAGCTGTAAGTATAAATATTGCTATAAACAACCACCTATCTTTCTTATTGCCTTTAAGAAGATAAAAGATAAAAAGTCCAAATAATAGGCCAATAAAAGCACCCCGCGATGCCGTTAAATACAATTCAATAACAAAGCAAAACGTTGATGTTTGGTAAAATAATTTTGTAGCTTTAAATGTAGTGCTACAGAAATAAAGTCCTATAAGAATCATTATAGCAAACCAATTACCTGCTACATTCGGATTTCCAAAGGTACTATATATTCTATCATTAAATACTGGTTGAGAAGTAATCTTAAGAAATTTCGCCCAAATATTATAATTAAAATATACATATATAACTTTCTCTATAATTCCTAAAATTGCTGATAATAACGAAAAACGCACTAAGTATATGCATATCTTTTCTACCTTATTTTCATTTTCGCAATAATCTTGTAAAAAAACGCTAATACATAAATACATAAATATAACAAACGATAGTGCAATTGAAGCAAAACTATAATTTATAGCCCCTACTATCAATGACCACATAAAAAGTAAGCAAAGTCCTGTATTCCAGTAATTTTTGTATATGCTCACTTTTCTAAATAACACCATATATATCATATATATGGCTGGTATTATGGTTGTATAGGGCGAAATTACTGTTAAAAAAACTAAAACGAACATAATATAAAACCCACTTTCACTATTAGTAATATACACTATTTCCTCAGTTATCCCTTTATCTTATTTAAGTTGTATATAACCTCCTACTTAGGAATGTTACTATTACATTGTATTTTAGGTAATATACGATAAACTTCCAATAAAATAATATTTATAGTAAGCCATACTCCACCAAAAATATATCCTGCATAAACATCACTTGGGTACTGCGTTTGAAAGAATATCGGATTTAAACCTACAATTATGCAAATAAAAAAGGTCAAAATTAAAAACGTAGTTTTAACCCAAGTTTTTTTCACATGTTTTACTATTTGAAAAGCTAAAAAACCGTATGCAACAATTACCATTAAAGCTTGATTGCTTGGAAAAGTATATACATTATTCCCTATTAGGTTTACTGATGAAGGTCCTAAATGCCTAAAAATATGCCTTAATGTATATTGTAAAATTTCTCCTCCGAAAATTACAATATACAGAAACTGCATTTCAAGAAGTCGATTTATATTCCTTCTTATAATCCATATAGACGTGAGGATAGTTAATAATACTAACGCCTTAATTGAAGTGATTAATTCAAACAAACCAATAAACTGTGACCATTTCGAAGTAAAAATTGCTTTTACTAAATAAGATACAACAATATCAAATTGCTCAAATTCATGTGCTAAATAATCTTGTACTACACCAATTACGAGAAGATCAAATCCAAGAAAAGCAATTGCTACTACAGCTATAGCAACTTTCATTTTTCCCATAGAATGAAATATATTTATAGATCTATTTAGCATTTTATAAGTAATTGCTATAATTCGTGTCTTATGATATCTATAGGCATAAATAGTAATCAAAATTAAAGATATAATTAGACTGCCTATAATCAAATATTTAGATATATAACTATGAAATTTATCCCAGTTTGGGCCAAGAACTTTACCTAATGAAATAAAAGTAGCAGTCCATATAAAAGCTCCAAAATAGGCATTTATTGCAAACCTCTTATAAGGTATTTCCGTTATGCCTGAAAAATACCCAGTAATATGCCTAACTCCTGGAATGAAACATGCTAAAATCAATAATTTATTGCCAGATGATTTAAACCATTTTGATGTTTTCTCCATTTTATTAGGTCCAAGATGAATATATGAACCATATTTTTCAAAAAATCTTGTACCTAATCTAGAACCTATAAAATATGATATTGTGATGCCTAATATTACTCCAGCGCTAGCAACTAGTATACTTATAATCCAGTTCATTTTAGATTGATAAACAAGAAACCCACAATATGTCATCATTAGCTCGCCAGGAAGAGGGAATGCAATTAACTCAAGCACTAGAGCACTAAATAAAATTATATATCCATAATGATTAATTAATCCTATTACAGAATTCAAAACATCACTTCCTATCTTTACTATTTCCACACATATTCTTTCTTATTTTTACAATGAATGTTCTATTATATTCTAACCTTACTATTGTGGTTTGTTTTATCAAACACGTAAATTATTATTCCACTGCACATAAGCCCTAAAACTATACCTGCCAAAATATCTGTAGGATAATGTACATATAAATATAATCTTGAAAAACCTATCAAAGAAGCTAAACCTAAAAATTCAAACGCATAATGTTTAAAATATCTTACTAATACTCCCGCCACTGCAAATGATGAAGTAGTATGACCTGACGGGAATGAATATGATAAAGGCTTTGAAATTAAAAGGTTCCATGCGGGTATATTTTCTGATGGTCTTATACGCTTAACTACATTTTTTAATATTTCTTCTCCCAAAATTGTACTTAGTATTAAAGCTCCTAAAGCCATAAATCCTATTTTTCTATATTTTTTATTTATCATAAGTATTACTATTATAATAATCCATATGATTCCTCCATTACCTAAGTATGTTGATATAACCATGCTTTTATCCATAATTATTCCATGCATATTATCTTTTATATACAATAATATTGAGTTATCAAATCTCTGTACTAATGATATCATTTTTATCATTCCCCTTTTTCCTCTTTTCTTTACAAGCGGTACTAATGCATTACAATATTTGTATGAATTTATGATAAAGTTATTAATATTTATAATGAAATAGTCCCAAATTTAATTAATAATAGCAATGCTGCACCAATGATTATTCTATAAATAGCGAAAACCTTCATTGGTTTTTTCTTTAAATAAGAAACAAATTTTTCAACCACTACTAATGCAACTAAAAATGCAGTTACAAAACCAATAACCAAAGTAATAATCTCCCCACTACTAAAATTCATTCCACTTTTAAATAGTGTTAATGCTGTAGCCCCAGCCATAGTTGGTATAGCAAGGAAGAATGAAAACTCAGTTGCAGCAACAGTAGAAACGCCACAAATCCACCCTCCCATTATAGTAGATGCCGACCTAGACATACCTGGCCATAGTGCAAAGCATTGAAAACATCCTATTTTAAATGCCTGTTTAATACTTATTTGCTCAAGCTCTATACTTTTTGTTGTATATTTATTTCTAAATTTACCTTCTATTATAATCATTAGAATTCCACCAACTACTAAAGCCAAAGCTACAGTTCCAGGATTAAAAAGATATTCATCTATCTTATCATTAAAAAGAAATCCTAAGACTGCAGCCGGTATAAATGCGACTATAATATTAGTCCAAAATTTAATACCTGATGGCTTTGCCTGAAAAAACTCCACAACAGAGTTCCATATTTTATCAAAGTATAAAACTATAATTGCAAGAATAGCTCCTAATTGAATGACTACCTCAAAACTATTTGCAAATGCCCCTTTAAAATTTATAACATTTCCCACAATTATCATATGTCCTGTAGATGATATAGGAATAAATTCTGTTATCCCTTCTACAATAGCTATTATTATAGCTTTTAAAACTAATATAATGTTCAAATCCATGTAATATACACTCCTCGTATAATAATTATTATTGCCATTAGTACATAAGAAAAATGATTTTTTATAAATAGTAATTGCCAAAGAAGTAAGCACCACCTAATAATAAACTTTCTCCTGCTTTACATTATATATTGGTAAGATTAAAATCACATTAAAAATGTCTTATTTTTAGATTAAGTATCAAAAAACACCTAACTAACAGATACATCTAAAATCTAGATGTATCTGTTAGTTAGGTGTTTAATATAACAGTTATTTTTGTTCCCTTGCTTTCTGTGCTTTCTACAATTATACTTCCCTTATGTACATCTACAATCAATTTTGCAATAGATAATCCAAGCCCCATACCACCTTTTTCTTTAGATCTAGATTTATCTACAATATAAAATCTTTGAAATATATTTTGGATATCATCTTTTGGTATTCCCATGCCACTATCACTAACAGTAATTTTCACTGTTTTATTTTGAATTTCTGAACTTATATCAATTTTTCCTTGTTCTGGTGTAAATTTAATACTATTATCAATAAATATTCTGAGCATCTGCTTCATCATTTTATAATCTGCAAATATCCTTACTGTATCGTTTTTATCACTAGATACTATATGGATATGATCTATAAGCTTACTTTCTCTCACCACTTCGTTAATAAGCTCATTAAGCCAAAATTCTTTTTTATCTATTGTTTGATTTTTGCTATCACCTTTCGCAAGAAACAATAGCTTTTCAACTAAATTTGCCATATTATTAGTTTCTAGCTTAATAGCATGAATAGACTTTTCTAGGGCCTCTCTATCATCTTTTCCCCATCTATCAATTAGGTTTGCATACCCTTGAATTACTGCAATAGGAGTTTTAAGCTCATGAGAAGCATCGGATACAAACTGAATTTGCCTATCAAAAGCTCCTTGAAGCCTATCTATCATTTTATTTAAAGTATTACCGAGCCTTTTAAGTTCATCATCAGGACCAGTAACCGCAATTCTTTCCTTTAAATTATTAATACTGATATTGTCAGCAGCTTTAGTTATATAATCAATGGGTCTCAGCATTTTTTTGCTTATACTATATCCTAATATAATTGAAGCAATAATACCTATAAAATCAGCTATTGCCATAAAAGCAAATAGAATTTTCATAAAGTCATATTCATTATCCATATCCTTCACTATTTGAATATATAACCAGCCATATTCTTTAGTTTCAATTCTTAAATTTTTATATACTAAACGTTTATCTTCCTCTTTAAAATCAATTATCTTATCAAAAGGCTCTTCAACTTTAATATCATAATTAAATTCATCAGATATATTTAGTACCTTTCCATCTCCTTGAAGTATTCTTATGGATACGTTTTGCTTTGAGGTCACATCTGAAATTATTTCTTTGCCTAAAGAGGAAATATTTTTATTTAGAACCGAAGCCTTATTTAACACTCTTATTTTAACATCTTCTATTTGTTTATTTGCCTGACTATATAAATAATATTTTATTCCGTACAAAATAGACGCATTTAAAATGAGTAAAACTAATGCAAACATTACAGCATAAACTATAGTTAACTTTTGAGATATTTTTGCACTTTTAATAATCTTTAAATTCATAATCTTAAATTTCATAATTAATCACCTTTAACAACATATCCTACACCTCTTATAGTAGTTATAAATTTATCCTCAAATCCATCATCAATTTTATTTCGCAAATATTTTATAAACACATCTACTACATTAGTATCCCCTATATAGTCATAACCCCATATATTTTCAATTAATTGAGCCCTTGTAAGAACAACATTCTTGTTTATTAACAACATTTCTAAAAGGTCATACTCCTTTTTAGTAAGTTCAATTTCCATGCCACTCCTCTTAACATTATGGGCTTTATTATCCATGACAATATCTTTCACTATTATTTGGTCAGTCTTATTTACTATAAATTCATTTCTTTGATACACCCTAATTCTTGCTAAAAGTTCTTCTATTGCAAATGGTTTTGTGAGATAATCATTTGCACCTACATCCAATCCTAAAACCTTATCTGCTATCTCACTTTTTGCCGTAAGCATAATAATAGGTACTTGCGATGACAGTCTTATTCTTCTGCAAACCTCAATTCCATTAAGTCCAGGTATCATAACATCAAGAAGTACTAAATCATACTCATTTTTCTCTGATATTTTTAGTCCTTCTAGTCCATTGTATGCCACATCAACTTTATATCCTTCATGACTTAATTCCATTTCAACAAACATTGACATTAGCTTATCATCTTCCACTAAAAGAATTTTAAAATTCTTCAAAATAACACCTTCTTTATTGTAGTGCATACAATCTTATCATTGTATGTAATTAAAATCAACAGTATATTTCAACCAAATATTTCATTCCTAAGGCAAAAAATCCAACCTTTTCTTTCGTTTATAAAGTTGCTTGTCCGCGTATTGAATCAACTCCTCGAAGGTAAGCCTCATTTCAGGAGAATAAACCGAAAATCCTAAACTAATAGCTAACTTATATGGTTTTCTTGCTATGGAATTATATCTATCAAAATTTGAATTAATAAGTTCACTAATTTCATTGATTTCATTTCCAGTGGACTTATTTGCGGCAATTATGATAAATTCATCTCCTCCAATACGTGCTACTATATCATCCATTCCGCAGGATTCCTTAATTAAGAGTGCTGCGGTTAAAATAGCTTCGTCCCCTTCTCTGTGACCATAAGTATCATTAATTTTCTTTAAACCATCTATATCTCCAAAACACATAATAGCTTTACCCCCAGTTATAGCAGCTGACTTATACAGGTTACCCCCGTGCATGTAAAATCCTCTCCTATTGAAGATACCAGTTAACTCATCAATCACATAACTGTTTTTCAATTCCCCATTACGCTTTTCAAGCTCAATAACTGCCAAGTTTAACTGTTCCTCTGCTTTTATTCGTTCATTGAACAACATTTGAATTTTCAAGGTATTACTAATCTGCTCTCTAAAGGTTTCATAAACAAATTCATCGATTGCATTCATATCAAATGCGATATATCCAAAATAATCTTCACCGGTAACTAAAGGATATAAAATTAGGTCATTTCTTTTTTCTCCATAAATAAACTGCTTTGGTAAAATATCTACTGTATCTATATACTGCATCTCTGATAACTTTCCATCATTATATCCTAAAATTAGTTTAGCTTTAGATGGTAATGTAAAATTCATTTCTCGTGAGCTATTTACTGGAGTATCATACACACATAAATAACATTGTTTCATTTCATACCAAGGCATTGCATCTCGAATAACCTTTGTTAATTCTTCGAGATTAGGTACAGAATTAAATCCTCTCATTATATCCCTTGTCCCTATATACATTCTTTTAAAATTAAAGTGTTGTATGGCCTCTCTTTTAAGATGTTTTTTAAGTTCGGCGCACTCGCTTTCATATAGAGTATCTCTACTCAAACCCTCTTTTATTATTAACGGTATTTTACTTTTTAAAATACTGTAACACCCACAAGACTCTCGCACTATTAGCTTGCCCTTTAAATAAGTACATTGTGGTACATGTTGCCCAGCTGAAATTAAGTCTATAAATTCAGCAGCCTTTGAAGCCATTTCAAAAATAGGTTGTTCAATAGTAGTAAAAGCTGGAGATAGTGCCCTTACTTCGTAAACATTATCAAAACCAGTTAAAGCTATATCTTTTCCTACTTCAATCCCCATCTGCTTCAAACGATAAAACACCTCAATTGCCATTTCATCGTTTGCAACCACAATAACTTCTGGTTTTTTATTCCTTTTAACCATAAGTTCATCTATAGCTTTAGCTGCTGACAATTCATGAAAATCACCTTCAACAATTAATTCCTCGTCGTATGGTATATTATGTTCTTTTAATGCATCTGCATATCCTTCAAATCTCATAATTGCCTCAGGGTTAAAATGCGTCCCAGTTATAAATGCTATTTCAGAATAATTATGCTGCTCAATTAAGTGGTTTACCATAAAATGCATACACTCTCTATTATCAAAAACTATACTAGGAATATCTTTAATATCTATTCCAATACTAACCATAGGTATATCTCTATAACGTTCTAGAAATGCAACGAATTTATCTAAGCCAATATAATTCATAAGTAACCCTGAGCATATAATTAATCCATCCAATTTATCTGTGTTAACTAAATCAAAAATAACATTCTGCTTTGCCTCATCCCTAATTGTAGACTCAAGTGCTCCTCCAGCAAAAAAAAGTGTATCAAAATTTCTTTCAAAGGCGACTTTTCTTATTCCTTTACAAACAGGCGATTGATAGAAACCATCAAAAGAATTTATTAAAACACCTATAGTTTTTTTTCTATTTGGGAATAACTTACTCATTACTTAAAAGCCCCCATTTCCTTGTTAATAACTTGATAATTGTATTAATATTACCATAAATTATTACTATATGGCAAGGAAATATATTTTATACAATAGCTGAATTGTGTATGAGTCTATTTATTGACAAAAACATATAACTATCATATAATTTAATTAAATGAATAAATGATTAAGTTATTCATTTAATGGGAGATGTGCGAATGCCAAAAATATATTCAGAAGAAAAGCGTCATAAAATAAGAGAACGGCTCCTGTCAGCAGGACTAGAATTAATCAGGCAGAATGGAATGAAGAAGATGAGTATCGGGGAAATTACGAAAAGAGTGGGAATTGCACAAGGTACATTCTACAATTTTTTTGATTCAAAAGAAATGCTTGTATATAGCCTTGCTAATGCTTATCAGGAGAGAATAAATAATAAAATGAGAGATATTATTCAATCGACGGGGTATTTAAATCGAGAAGATTTGAGAGAATTATACTACGGTATGATTTTAAAAGATGATGATAATGTATATCGCTTCATGAAAAGGGAGGATATACAGATATTTCTTACGAGACTTCCCAGTGATTGCTTACGTAAAATGCCAGATACGAAAACAGAACTAGAGAGAAATTTGAGCTATGTAACCGATAAAAAAAACGAGTATGATCTAGATGCGATTATTAACTGGATTCAAGTTATGAATCTGACAGTAGAAAATAAAGATATTTTAGTAGAAACTGGGATTGAAAAAATCATTCATAAAATGATAGAAAATATGCTGGATGAGATATTCTAAAATCAAATCAGAAAGGAAATATAATTATGAAATTTTATGAATATGGTGATAAAAATTTGCCACCCATAATGTTAATTCATGGTGCTGGATGGTCCTATTGGCTTTATTTACAACAAGCTAGATTATTACAGCATAAATATCATGTAATATTACCTGTAATAGACGGACATGGTGAAGAATCAAATGTTCCTTATACTTCTACAGAAAAAATTGTGGATCAGTTAATTGAGTATATTGACAATAACTGTGACGGTAAACTTTTTGCAGTCAGCGGAGTATCTCTTGGCGGTCAGATTACAATAGAACTGTTATCAAGGAGAAAAGATATAGCACAAAAGGCTATCGTGGAAAGTGGACTTTGTATTCCTCAACCATTTCTTTTAAAATGCAGTATATTTGTATATAAGCGCTGTAGTAAATTTATGTTTTCAAAGGCATTTAATGCATGGGCACTAAAGATGCTTCCGAAACGTATGCAATTGCCAAAAGAAATCGCAGAGTTGTATTTAAGAGATATTACGTCTATGAAAATTGAAACTATGAATAGAATTTTTGAGACTTATTATAAATATACAATTAAAAAAAGTTTAGTAGACAGTCAAGCAGATACTATTTACTGGTATGGTAGTAAGGAATTGAAGTGCATTAAGCTATCTGCAAAATTATTTCAATCTTCTATTAAAAAGTGTAAAATAATTGAATTAAAAGGATATTCTCATTCAGAAATCAGTGCATATCATCCAAAAGAATGGGTAAAAAAAACAGAGGCATTTTTGAGGGAATAATGCTAGTTATTCCCCCTCATACATGGACATTCCCATCTATCTAAATACTAACTAATCTTAGCTCATCAATAAATGACTTAATATCCTCTTCCTTTGTAGCCCATGATGCTACCAAACGAATAGCAGAATTATCATTATCAACTTTTTGCCATATATAAAAAGAGTACTTTTGGCAAAGCTTCTCAATTACTCTACTGGATAATATCGGAAATATTTGATTTGTAGGTGAATGAATTAAAAATCCATATCCACAATCACTAATTCCTTTTATTAATAGCTCCGCCATATCATTAGC
This sequence comes from Clostridium sp., assembly GCA_047624165.1. Taxonomy (GTDB): domain Bacteria; phylum Bacillota; class Clostridia; order Clostridiales; family Clostridiaceae; genus Clostridium_AD. The sequence continues at coordinate 33,783 of JBLHPD010000022.1, forward strand.
ATGTTTTGCTAATTCAAAGTAAATATCATCTTTAAATAACTCCAAAAACTGTATACCAATTAACCTTCCCTTTGCAAGTAATCCCCCCTTTTGTTTAATATGATATCTAAAATCCTGCTTAAGAGAATCACTGCAAATAACAAGAGCTTCTCCCATTAATGCACCATTTTTAGTTCCACCTATATAGAAAGCATCAGTAAGCTTTGGCAAATCTGAAAGCTCAATATCATTCTCTTTTGAGCATAGTGCAGAGCCAAGTCTCGCTCCATCCATGTATAAAATCATATTGTTTTCCCTACAACAATTACTTAATTCTTCTAGTTCTTTTTTCTTATATATTGACCCTATTTCTGTTGGATTTGAAATATAAACCATTTTGGGCTTTACCATATGCTCATCATTATGCTCATCGATAGCCATTTTTATATGAATAGGCTTAAGTTTTCCATCATCCACTTTCATGGAAATAATTTTATGCCCAGTTGCTTCAATAGCTCCCGTTTCATGCACTAATACATGGCCTGTATTCGCTGATATAATAGCTTCATGTGGTCTTAAAAAAGCAGAAATGGAAGTAAGATTTGTTTGAGTTCCACCACAAAACATATGAATATCAACATCATTACATTTCAGTTTAACCTTTAACAATTTAATAGCATCCATGCAATATTTATCTTCACCATACCCTTCTGTCTGCTCCATATTTGTTTCAATTAAAGCTTTCAATATATTTGGATGAGCACCTTCGCTATAATCATTTTTAAAACTATACATTAATTTACTTCCCCTTTCGACATCATTAGTTTATTTTCACTTCAAATTTCTTTATAACTAGTTTACATTTTTAGGTTTCTATATCTATTATACGCTGCCATTATTTCTTGCTTCCTAGGCATGGCCAAACTTCCACTTCCACCTTTTACTCTTTCCATGGATATTAGCCCATTTTTCTCTATTTGGCAAATTATATTATCCACCATACACTCGAAACTTAAGCTCTTATTCATAATATTCGCTTCCGCCCATTTCATTATTGAGCCTATAGCATTTATCTGTTCATTATCAACTATTTGTTCCACGCACCTTAAATCTATGTCCTCTCTATTTATACTTAATATGTCTATTCCTATTGTTTTGATCTTAACGCCCTTATCCCCTGACAGAATTGTTCCAGCTTTTACTATTCTTTTAAACATAATATCTATCTTTAAATTTTTATCATTAATTCTTTTTATAATATGGCCTTTGCTTAGTTTTTTAGCCTCTTTTGTAACATCCTTGCATTCATAATTATCCAATTGCACAACATAATCTGCTACATCAAAGAAATCTCCTGAGCTCCCTACCACCATTATTGTTGAAATACCCTTTTGCTTATATAGTGGTCTCACTATTTCAATAAATGGTGTGATTGGTTCCTTTTCCGTGCAAACTAATTTTTGCATTAGCTCATCTCTCATCATGAAATTAGTAGCTGAAGTATCTTCATCTATTAATAATACCTTAGATTCACTTTCAATTCCTTCTATAATTGTCGCAGCTTGTGATGTACTACCACTAGCGTTTCCCGTAGAAAATTCTACAGTGTCTTTCCCATTAGGTAAGTTTCTTATAAATAGTGATATATCGGTTTTAGTGATGCATCTACTATCTTCTGCCCTTACTTTTAAAGCAGATTCATCAGTTATAACAAATTCTCTACCATCTCCTTCAATATGATTATAAACTCCAAGTTCTATTGCTTTTAATAATGTAGATTTACCGTGATATCCTCCACCTACTATAAGAGTTACACCGGTTTTAATACCCATACCGCAAACTACGCCTTTACTTTTTGTATTAAACTCCACTTCTAATTCCTTTGGCGATTCAAATACCTTGCCACAGACTAAAGCTTTTGTAGATATGCCACTTTCTCTAGGTAGCATTGACCCATTAGCTACAAATGCAACTAGTCCTCTACTTGCCAGTGACCCTCTTATATGTTCTTGATCTTCAACTAGCTCTACTCTAGT
>JBLHPD010000023.1:0-35676 GCA_047624165.1 Clostridium sp.
TTGTATCTTTATATAATTTTAGGATACAATATACAAATGAGCAAGAAAAGATAAGAACGTATATTATTTCGGCTTATGACAAAGGAAGATACAATCCCCCTAAATATGCAGACTTAATCCAAAATGAAAAGGATAAAAATAATTTCAAAATGGTTTTTGATTCGCTAATCGGTAATGAAGAATTAATAAAAATAGCTGAGGACTGTATCTTTACAAAGCAGCATTATGAAAACTCAAAAGAAATAGTTTACAACTACATTAAGGAAAAAGGTAGTATAGCTGCATCTTCAGCTAGAGACGCCTTTGACACAAGTCGAAAATTTTCAGTAGCTCTTTTAGAACATTTTGATGGTATAAAATTAACTAAGAGGGTTGAAAATGACCGAGTATTATACAAGGAAAGTTAAAAGAATGGAACTTTGAATTAAATGATTCGACAATTCGACAAAATGATGTATATTGTTATTGAATGTAGTATTATAATATGGTATAATTAGCGCTGGAAAGAAAAGATTAATGGGAGTAGATAGGTGCTGGTGTGCCTGCCAGTCTTCAAAACTGTGTTGTCGTGCTAATACCACGATGGGTGTGTTCGATTCACACATATTCCCGCCAAAGTTAAATAGACATATTGCGGCTTAGATACATATTTTTATGTATTCTGGGTCGCTTTTTATTTACAATTTATTGTCGCTCTGGACATCACAATGACATAGTTACTTGTTATTATTAGCATATAGTAGGGAGGAAGCAAATAATTATGATAAATACAACTTCAACTAAAGAGCGAAATTGTTCGATTGATATTTTTAGAATAATTTGTGCAATAATGGTAGTAGCAGCACATACACACCCTTTAACTGACAATAAGGGTACTGCAGGATTTATTGCTACCATGATAATTCCAAGAATAGCAGTTCCATTCTTTTTCTGTGTGGCAGGTTTTTATTACGTTAAGGGGTTATTGGCTAAAAAAAGTGTATTTATAAGAAACGTGAAAAAATTACTAATGGTTTACGTTATATGGAGTTCTATATATTTTTCAATTAAATTTTTGGTGAGTGTAATAAAACACCATGAGCCAATAGGGACTTTTATGAAAAAGTTTATTATGAACTTTTTTATAAATGGGAGTAGTTATCAGCTATGGTACTTTCCAACATTGTTCTTTTGTATTTTTGTAGTAACCTTTTTTAATAAATTGAAACTTCTAAAATTTTTGGCTTATTGTTCAATTCTATTATATATTTTAGGACTTTTAGGATGTTCATATTATAGTATCGGAAATAAAATTCCAATCATCCAAATTTTTATTAATTCACATTGGTTTAAAGTAATTCGACGATTTATATTAATGGGACTTCCTTTCTTTATGTTAGGGTACTTTTTAAATATACTAGAAGACAAATACCATAAGATTTCAAATAAAAAACTTTTAACTGGATGGGGAATTACCTCGGTATTATTTCTCGTTGAAATTATTTTAGTAATAAAACTCAATTTGCAAGCGAATATTGTTATATCAATATTCCTATATCCTCTAGTAACTATTACTATGATACTTTTATTAAATAATCCATTACCTAAAAAAAGAATATTATCATATTATACTAGAGGAATAGCTAATTTCATTTTTTATTCGCATCCTATTTTTATAATGGTTTTAGGAATTGTAGAAAATAAAATATTACATATAGAAGTAATTGCAACTCCAATGTTTTTAATAACATCTGTTTTAACAATAATATCAGGATGGGTTTTCATAAAAATTGATAACGAATGGTTGAATAGCGTATTTTTATAATAATTAGATATAAACATAAAAAAAAAGAGCATTGAGCTCTTTTTTTAATTTTCTTCTTCAATATACGCTATTGCACTAGGTTCAATTTTATAATTTCCTCTAATTGCTTGTTTAGTTATAAACTTCTTTTTCATTAGTGATTCAAGAGAAGATTTAAATAATCTATTATTACCTTTACCATTTCCTAAATTAATTCCAAGTTTTATTTTTGCAATGCTTTGTGGAGATGCAGCTCTATTTTCATAAAGATAGTTTAATACTCTATCTTCTACTTCTTTTATGTCATCCTTCATAAGTATCCTCCTTCATTAGTACATTTCTCTATAATATACGATTAGACTACATAAATTATTATACTACATGAACTAGGTAATAAAAAGGAAAATTATTTATGTGGAGATAAAGGGCATTATACATATAGAAACAAGAGATAAACATAGGTAACGTTAGCTATTTATGATATTTGTTGGAATAAAGCACAAATTTATGGCCAAATGCTAATATAATGCCCAAAATAGCTTTCGACATTATGGGTTAGGGGTAATATAATAGAAGGTACATAATATTCAAAATTATATAAAAAACAAAAGATGTAATATATATAAAATATTGGGGGCGATGCTTTGGAATTTGTAATGAAAAAAATATTAAGTATAGACAAAGATGCTGAGAACTATAGAAAGGGCATTGATGAATTGCTAAAACAAAGACAAGATGAACTTGATAGTATGATAGTGGATATGGATCTGAAATTTCAAGAAGAATCTAACAATATTAAAAGCGAAATAAGTAATGAAAAAATAAAAGAGGCAGAGTATAAAGCTAAAACCATAAAAAAAGAAAAAGAAGAAGGATTAAACAATATTAATATCAAATATCAAAGCAATAAACTAAGAATAATAAATGAAGTATTTAACGGAATAATAAAGCCACAATAGGAGTGAAAATATATGGGAAGTGTTGTTAAGTTTAGTGCTATAAATACTAAAGTAAAGGCACTGATGGGAAAGATGATAAGTGAAGATCAGTATTTGAAATTATTAAAATGTAAGGACTTTAAAAGCGCTGTTAAAGTATTAAAAGATGAAACTAACTATAGTGAACTTTTAGAAGCATACAATTTAGATACGATTCATAGAGGTAATTTAGAAATCATTTTATATAGACACTATATAAGTATCTATAGTAAATTTATAAATTATTTTGATGGTGAATATAGGAAGCTCGTAAAAGCTTTTTTTGTAAGGTGGGAAATAGAAGATTTAAAAATGATTATTAGAGGTAAATATTTAGGAAGTAGCACAGGCGAAATAGAAAACAAGTTTATTGCGAGAAATTCGTTAAATACAATAAATTACGATTATTTATTAGCTTTAAAAAGTGTAGAAGAAGTAATAGACGGATTAAAAGGTAGCATATATTATAAAAGTTTAAAAAATTTAGGTAAGACCGTAAATGAAAAAGGTTTGTTTAGGATTGAAACAGAACTTGATTTTGTTTATTTTACGACTATACGACGCGAACTTAAGCATCTAGACAATGAGAATAAAGATGTGGTACAGAGTATATTAGGCCAGGAAGCAGATCTTTTAAATTTAGGGTGGATATATAGGGGAAAGATTTTTTATAAGATACCGCCTGAGGAACTGTTTAACTATACAATATATCATGGTTATAAGCTTTCAAAGGAAATGATTAGAAAGCTTTGTTATATAAATAATATGGAAGACTTTCACAATTTAATTGAGAAAACACCATATGCGCCAATATATGAAAAAGATGATGCTAATCTCATTGAAAAACGCGAACGCGAATTCCAAAAGAAATATTTTAAAAAAATACTTATGGAAAATAAAACCAACATTGGAATGCTTATGAGTTATCTTATGTTTTATAGGATTGAAATAAGAGATATTATATCTATAATAGAACAAAAGAGATACTCCTTTGATATTAATGAATGTATGAATTGTATTTCTGTCACTTTATAAAGTAGTATCTACCAAGACGACCGCAGGAGGTGATTTTGTGTCTATAGAAAAAATGCATATGGTAAATTTAGTTGGAGCAATTAAAGATTTTGATAAACTAACTAAAATGTTAGCACTAGAAGGCTGTATGCAACCGGTAAGTGCTTTGCAAGAAATAAACACATCAGACTTTGTACTGAAAACTTCAACGGATAATATAGAGGCTTTAATGGATGTGAATTATATAAGACCTTACTTATATGATAAAGATTATAATATAAGTTTAAAATATATTGAAAAACTTCAAGAGGCTCAAGAGACCTTTGGTATAAGTAAAAAATACATTAAGGATATGATTTTTGATTTTGATATTATAGAAAAGAAGCTATCTGATGTTTATGATAAATATATGGTTTTAAATAGAGAATATGAAGATTTAAAAGAAAAAGAGCATTATCTTAAAAATACTTATGAGGCCTTAGGATTTTTAAAGAGTGTAGATCTTCCCATGGAAGAGCTTACAACTATGAAAAATTTCCAAATGGGTTTATACAAAGTTCCAGAGCAAAACATGATCAAACTAAAAGCCAATTATGAAAATTTACCATCAGTGATGAAAGCTGTTTATAAGGAAAGTGATTTTGTTATATTTATATCATTTACTCCAATACTTATGCTAACAGAAACTGAAAGAATTTTTAAATCTGCAAATTGTGAAAAAATTGTAATACCTGATCATTACGTAGGTATTCCCAGGGACGTTGCAGTGACAGTTAGCGCAGAAATAATTCAAGTAATTAAGGCTACAGGTGAAATTCAAACAAAACTTAATAATTTCCTAAATGAAAATTATAAAACTATAAAAGATATAGAAAACGGTTATGAATTGGAGCAAAAGTCAGGTCAAATTAAAAAAAGCGCGGCTTGCACAAATGAATTTTTTTATCTTTCCGGGTGGATACCTATAAGCTTTATGGAAAGGCTAAATAAGTTACTTTCGAGTTTTGATGATAGAATATTAATCATTAGAAAGGAACCTAATGAAATAACTAATAAAGCTATAACTACACCAACAATGCTTATAAATAATAAATTGTTCAAACCCTTTGAGAGTATGGTTTACATGTATGGTGTTCCTAGCTATGATGAAATCGATCCCACCACGTTTTTGGCAATAACTTATACGCTGATGTTTGGAGCGATGTTTGGAGATGCAGGACAAGGATTAGTATTGCTTTTAGCCGGTTTTTTGCTAAGAAATAAGTTTGGTAGAACTAACTTAGGCGGTGTTTTTGAAAGAATCGGAGTAAGCTCTATAGTATTTGGATTTCTATATGGAAGTGTATTTGGCTCTGAGAACGTAATTAATGCATTGCTAATTAGACCTATGGAAAACATTAATGATATACTAATTGCCGCTATAATATTTGGATGCGGTTTCTTAATTTTAGGTTATATATTAGGAATTACTAATAGCTTAAGGCGGAAAGATATAGAACGTGGACTTTTTGGAAAAGAAGGTCTAGCAGGTTTTATGTTCTATATTGGAGCTTTAATATTAACAGTTTCTATGGTCTATAAAAATCCATTATTACCAACAGCTATTTGGATAATATATTTTATTTTCTTTTTATTGCTGATATTATTAAAGCAGCCTTTAGCGAATAGCATTAAAGGTAAAAAAATATTATTTGAATCCGGAGCTAAGGATTATTTTATAGAATCAGGTTTTGAAGTAGTGGAAACACTATTGTCAATGTTTTCAAATACGCTGTCATTTATAAGAGTGGGTGCTTTTGCATTAAATCATGTGGGCTTGTTTGTTGCATTTTCTGCTATGGCTTCCATGACTAAAAGTGGATTTGCGTCGGTACTGATATTAATACTTGGAAACATAATAATTATATGCCTTGAAGGGATGATAGTATTTATACAGGGGCTAAGACTTGAATACTATGAATTATTCAGTAAGTATTATGAAGGCGGCGGGGTTGCATTTGAACCTGTGCAGGTTAAATTGAAGTAACATGTATAGAAAATTAGACTATAAAAAAGGTTAATGAAATTAATGATTGTGCGAGTTAATAAACTAGATATTAGAAGGAGGAATAATTATGACTATATTATTAATATTAACATTTTGTGTTGTTATAGCTACTATTACTTATGGAGTTGTTTCGCAAAGCAAAATAGATGTTTTAGGAAAACAAAAAATTAAAAAAGCACTAAGAATAAACTTAGGTGTATTTATACCGGTTATGATGGGCGCGCTGATTGTGAATATTCCAAGAGTAGCAAATGCAGCGGGGACAGTTTCAGCGAATCCGGCGGCCGGACTTGGGTATTTAGCAGCTGGCCTTTCCACAGGACTTGCAACTATTGGTGCAGGTTATGCTGTAGGTGCTGTTGGGTCTTCAGCCTTAGGTGCAGTATCAGAAGATCCTAAGATTCTTGGAAAAACTCTTATATTTGTTGGCCTTGGAGAAGGTATTGCTATATATGGACTTATTATATCTATAATGATACTTTCAAAACTATAATTTTTAGGGATATGAAAATAAATTAGCATACTGACTTGTTATTTATTTGAATGTCCCTTAGGGGGAAAGGCTTATGAGAAGCTATTTAATAAGTGATAATGTGGATACATTTGTAGGTATGAAAATGGCAGGAATAGAATCCGTTGTTCTTCATGAAAAAGAAGAAATAATAGACAAAATTGAAGAACTTAAAAAAAACCAGGAAATAGGAATAATTGTAATAACAGAGAAAATTGCTCTTTTAATACCTGATGAGGTAAACATAATAAAATTGTCAAAGGAGAGACCTCTTTTGGTAGAAATTCCAGATAGGCATGGATGGAATAAGGCTAGTGATTCCATTTTAAGATACGTTAAAGAAGCTATAGGTATTAAGATATAATAAGTATAGTTACTATACAGGGATAGTAGGAACATAAGAATTAGCAGGAGGCTTGGTTATGACAACCATTGAGGATAAGATAAGTTTGTTTTCTAAGATAATATATGACAAGGTAAATGAGGAAAAACAAGAGAAATTAGAAGCATTCAGTTTAGATGCTGAAAAAAAAGTGAATATGGAAAGTGAAAAAATAGAAGAATTGAGGCGGGGTCTCCAAGTAGAAGTCGCAAAAAAATCTAATATTAAAGCAAATAGAATAGTGGCAAAAGAAAAGCTTAATAAGCAAAGAGAGATACTATTTCTAAAGGAGAAGCTAATTGGTGAGGCTCTAGAAGGTGTACGAGAAAAGCTTGTAGAATTTGTTTGTTCTTCTGAATATAAACCTTATTTCATTAGTGCCTTAAAAAAGACTTTAGCGGGAATAGATAAAGGGAATTACTATATTATAGTAATGAAAAGGGATTATGAAAAATTTAAAAGTGAAGTTGAGGTTATATTAAATGGGTACTCTGATGGGAATATTGAAATAAAGATTTCAGAAGAGGACTTCATAGGCGGTGTAATATTAAAAGATTTTGAAGAGAAATTCAAAATGGATAATACTATTTACTCTGCATTACAAGAAAGTAAAGAAATAGTTGGTGTTAGAGTTATGGAAGTGCTGGCTTAAGAATCAGCCCAAAATTGCGGCTTTAAGAACATGAACTGAACATCTTTTTTGAAGATGAGCATCTTCTTTGAAGATGAGCATCTTCTTTGAAGATGAGCTGCCACGTAGGTGATGATTACCAAGGGGAGGAAAAACATGGAAGGAAATATAATCGGAGTAAATGGTCCAGTTATAAAAGCTGAGCACATGAAGGGCTTTAAAATGAGAGAAATGGTTATGGTTGGATTTAAAAAACTCATCGGTGAAATTATAATATTAGAAGAAGATTATGCAACAATTCAGGTTTATGAAGAAACTAGTGGACTTAAAATAGGTGAACCTGTAATTTCTACTGGGAGTCCTCTTTCTCTTAAACTGGGGCCTGGAATATTAGGAAATATATTCGATGGAATTGAGAGGCCACTTGAAAAAATAAATGAAATGTCTTATGGTTTTTTACCAGAGGGCATAGGGCTCATTTCTCTTGATGAAGAAAAACTTTGGGATGTTGACATTAATGTAGCGCTTGGAGATGAATTAAAAGAAGGATATATATATGCAAGTGTTCAAGAAACTGAATCTATTATGCATAAGATAATGGTTCCACCAGGGGTTCAAGGTACTGTAATCGAGGTATGCGAAAATGGAGAATACAATATAGAAACCACAATAGTTAAATTGAAGCAAGATGCGAAGATTTATGAACTTAAACTTTATCAATATTGGCCGTGCAGAAAGCCGAGACCAGTAAAAGATAAAAAAACTATTTTTAAACCTCTTATCACGGGCCAAAGAATAATAGATATGTTTTTTCCGCTAGCGAAAGGAGGAACTTGTGCTATTCCTGGAGGGTTTGGAACGGGGAAAACCATAACCCAACATCAGCTTGCAAAGTGGTCTGATGCAGATATTATAGTTTATATTGGTTGCGGAGAAAGAGGAAATGAGATGACAGAAGTTCTAGAAGATTTTCCGAAACTTATAGATCCTAGAACGGACCTGCCTCTTATGAATAGGACTGTGCTTATTGCAAACACATCAAATATGCCAGTAGCCGCAAGAGAAGCAAGTATTTATACAGGTATAACTATAGCAGAATATTTTAGGGATATGGGATATCACGTTGCAATAATGGCAGACTCTACTTCAAGATGGGCAGAAGCTCTTCGGGAAATATCTGGAAGACTTGAAGAGATGCCTGCTGAGGAAGGATATCCAGCCTATCTTCCATCAAGGATTGCAGAGTTCTACGAAAGAGCAGGTTATGTAGAAAATTTAAATAGTACAGAGGGTTCTGTTACTGTAATTGGAGCAGTGTCGCCCGCAGGAGGAGATTTCTCAGAACCAGTTACTCAAAATACTAAAAGATTCGTTTCTGTCTTTTTAGGCCTTGATAAAAAATTAGCTTATGCAAGACATTATCCAGCAATAAATTGGCTAGCTAGTTATAGCGGGTACTTATCACTTTTAAAGGAGTGGTACGAAGAAAACGTCGCTATGGATGTAATGGATTTAAGAGCAAAAATGCTTAAGCTTTTATATGAAGAGAGTAAACTTCTAGAGATAGTTAAATTGGTAGGCGAAGATGTGCTTCCGGACGCGCAAAGGCTGATTATAGAGGTGTCAAAATGCCTTAAAATTGCATTCCTCCAACAAAACGCCTACAATGCTGTAGATACTTATGCACCCCTGGATAAACAATATAAGATGCTTAAGATTATTGAATCATTTTATGATAATGGAAGTGAAGCTGTAAAATTTGGAATACCAATTTCTGTTATAGTAAACAAAGAATTAATGGAAAAGCTTTATAAAATGAAGTATAACGTACCCAATGATAAACTTTCGCTAATAGATGATTTAGAAAGTGAATTAGTAAATTATTTTCATGAACTTATAGAGAAATATAAGTAAGCTAGGTAGATTTTGTTATTTGCCTTCGAAGACTAGCAAGGGGGTCCAATATGAAAAAAGAATATTTAATGCTAAATAAAATTCAAGGACCTTTAATTATACTTTCTAATGTGGAAGATGTAGCCTACGATGAAATTGTTGATATATTGGTGGATGGAAAGTATAACAAAAAAGGAAAGGTTGTTCAAATTTATAAAGATAAGGCCATAATACAAGTTTTTGAAACAACAACTGGGATGTCAGTAGACAATACTTCAGTGCATTTTAGAGGGGAATCATTTAAAATAGCTATTACAAAGGATGTATTAGGAAGAGAATTTAATGGAATAGGTGATCCAAGGGATAATGGCGGAGAAGTCTATTCTTCAAAGAAGTATGATGTAAATGGAAGGCCTATGAATCCTGTAGCAAGAAGATATCCTAGAAACTTTATACAAACAGGAATATCCTCTATAGACTGCCTTGCCACCTTAATAAGGGGTCAAAAGCTTCCTATATTTTCCGGAAATGGTATGGCACATAATGAGCTGGCAGCACAAATTGTTAGGCAAGCAAAAATTTCTGGTGATGAGGATGAAAAATTTTGTATAGTGTTTGGAGCTATGGGTATAAAGTATGATGATGCTAACTTCTTTAAGAAAAGTTTTGAAGAAGCGGGAGTGCTTGAAAGGGTAGTTATGTTTACAAATTTAGCAGATGACCCTATAGTTGAGAGAATAATAACTCCAAGATGTGCTTTGACTGCTGCGGAATATTTAGCTTTTGAAGAAGATATGCATGTACTTGTAATACTTACAGATATGACTAATTATTGTGAAGCGCTTCGAGAACTTTCTTCATTAAAAGAAGAAGTTCCGAGTAGAAAGGGTTATCCGGGATATTTATATTCGGATTTAGCGTCACTGTATGAAAGAGCCGGCATGATAAAGGGGAAAAAAGGTAGTATAACACAAATACCAATACTCACTATGCCCAATGATGATATAACGCATCCAGTACCAGATCTTACAGGTTTCATAACTGAAGGACAAATTGTTTTAAGTAGAGGGATTCAGCAAAGAGGCTATTATCCACCAGTAAATATACTTCCGTCTCTTTCAAGGCTTATGAAGGACGGTATTGGTGAAGGTTTTACAAGGGAAGACCATGCGGATGTATCAAATCAAATATTTGCAGCTTACTCAAGGGTGCAGGATGTAATAGCACTAGCACAAGTTATAGGTGAAGATGAGCTTTCAGAGATAGATAAGATATATATGGACTTTGGTAGAACTTTTGAAGAAAAGTTTTTAAATCAAGGGTATGATGAAAATAGGGATATGACTGAAACTTTAGATTTAGCTTGGGAAATTCTCAGCATTTTGCCGAGCAGTGAGCTGGATAGGGTTTCACCTAAAATTTTGGACAAATATTATAAAATAGTGGTGAAGTAATATGGAAACATTTGCACCAACTAAATCTACATTAATGGATGCTAAAAGCTCTCTAGAATTTTCTAAAAAAGGCTTTGAGTTATTGGATAAAAAGAGAAATGTACTTATAAGAGAAATGATGTCTTATGTAGATAAGGCACGAATTCTTCAAGAGAAGGTAAATACGACGTTTGCAAAGGCATACAAAGCGTTAGAGTCTGCAAATATAAATTCAGGAATAACAAATGTAGAAGACATGGCTATGACCATAGAAGAGGCTAAAGATTATGAAATTTTATTTAAAAGTGTTATGGGGGTAGAAGTCCCCAAAATTATTTTCGAGAGAAAGGAGATTGAACCCAAATATGGGTTTTATAGATCAAGCGCTGCCATTGATGAGGCAATGAAAGAGTTTAATAATGTAAAATATTTGACCTATGAGCTAGCAGAAATAGAAAATGCTGTCTACAGATTAGCCATGGAAGTAAAGAAAACTCAGAAAAGGGCAAATGCACTTCAAAATATACAGATTCCTAAATTTGAGGCAATAGTAAAATTTATTACAGAAGTTTTAGAAGAAAAAGAAAGAGAAGATTTTTTCAGGCTAAAAGTAGTGAAAAAGAAACATAGAAAAGAGGAATGAATAATTAGGACGTGTACTAAGCTAAAGGTACACGTTATTTTTAACCATACCCCTAAAGGGTTTTTTATGCTATGGTATTGAGTCAAACAATTTTGTAGTTGAGGTGATAATGAGATGACAGTTAAGGTTTTAACTGATAGTACAAGTTACATAGAGAAGGATATTCAAATTGAATTAGATATAAGGGTTGTTTCCTTAAATATCGTATTCCTAGCGGAAAGTTTTAGAGAAAAAGAAATAGACAATGAAGTTTTTTATAAAATGATGGAGGAAAAAGGAATTCCAACTTCTTCTCAGCCATCTGTACAGGATTTGTATAATGAGATGGAAAATGTTGTACAAAAAGGGGATTCTCTTTTTTGTATTTTCATATCTTCGGATATGAGTGGTACATATTCTACAGCACATATGGTAAGGGATATGATTTTAGAAACATATAAAGATGCTAAGATAGTAATAGTAGACTCTCGCTCTAATTGTATGCAACTTGGATTCGCAGCTGTTGTAGCAGCAAGAGCGGCGAAAGCTGGTGAAACTTTAGAAAGTGTTAAAATAGTAGCTGAAAACAATATGAAGAGAAGTAGATTCTTATTTGTGCCAGACAGCCTTGAATATTTAAAAAAAGGTGGAAGAATTGGAAGTGCAAGTGCTTTAATTGGTTCATTTCTTAAGATTATTCCCATTTTAACTGTAGAAGATGGAAAAACAACGATTTTAACAAAAGTTAGAACAAAGAAAAAAGCAGTGCTCACTATGGTGGATAAAATGCTTCTAGATATTGAGAACTATGGAAAAGGTGAAATTATGGTACATCATATTCATTGCTTTAATGAAGCACTAGAACTTGCCAAGGAATTATCTGAAAAATTACATGTTCTGGTTCCAATTTGCGCTATAGGGCCAGTTATTGGTGCCCATGTAGGGCCAGGCACAATTGCCATTGCCTATTATACACAAAAAGACATGAGGTAGGCTTTAGGTACATTCAAGCAAATAGTTTATTTATACGGTTAACGAATTAAAAATTAACAAAAGAAAATTTCAATAAAAGAATATTCAAATTATTCTAAATGTGTTATAATGAATTTAGAAAGGGAGGACAAAACAGGGAAATTATAACAAGCATTAGGGTTAATAAGCGAAATGCTAAAGTAGGAGAAAAGTTTAAGTTAAGTTGAATAAAATTACTGTTTAGTTTTAAATAATATATGTGAAGTATATAATTATGAACAACATTTTAAATAAATAATAAGAGGTGGAATATGGAAGAATATAGGGGTTATGTAATAGAAGTTATGGAAAATAATGAGAAAGAATATCCATATAAAGCAATAGCAACAAAAGAAGATGAGCAAATAAAACATAAGGGACACAGTAAACTACAAGCCATTGATCTTGTAAAAGGAACTATTAATTTAGCTATGGCACGAAATGGTAAACAATAAATATTTAGTGAATTCTTAAAATACTTTAAAGAAAAGTATTGCATATTAATAAAATATATGTTATTCTAAGTGAGTTGAGATTGCAAAATCGACAACGGCAAGATTTGATATGATTAAAACATTACCTTTTTAGGCATATAAAGTAAATCAGATCTTAAATCTTAATATAAATAAAAAGGAGAAATGTTTAAATGGCTGATAAGACTATAGTATGTAAAGATTGTTCACAAGAATTTGTATTCACTGAGGGTGAACAAGAATTCTATAAAGAAAAAGGATTCGAAAATGAACCACAAAGATGTCCTGATTGTAGAAGAGCTAAAAAACAACAAAACAATAGAGGATTTCAAAGATAATATTACTTAATAAAAATTACCTATAGGAATTAATTCCTATAGGTTTTATTTTGTAGAAAATTATTGTATAATTTTAGAATGATTATTGTATAATATATAATATATAATGCATATGAATACGAATATAATAAGGTAATACCCATGTATAAGGAGGATTTGAATATGAAAAATATAAAAATAAGCGAAGCTAATTTAAATAAAATTAGAGTTAACATGAAAAATGTTATAACTTCTAAAACAGAACATATTCACGGAGGAACCTATGAAGGGGAAAGAATTGACGGTAAGAAACATGGTGAAGGGACTTTTATTTATAACGATGGAAGTAAATATGTAGGCTTTTGGAAGAATAACCAAATGCATGGACAAGGTACTCTTACTTTTTCATGTGGAGAAAAATATATAGGTGAGTGGAATAATGATGAAAAACATGGCTATGGAATATATACTTGGCCAGATGGTGAACAATATGTAGGAGCATTTGAAAATGGTGAGAAATGTGGGCAAGGTATTTGTACGTGGCCAAGCGGAGATACATATGTAGGTGACTTAAAAGATGGGCTTAGACATGGCTTAGGGATCCATAATTGGGCTAGCGGCGAAAAATATATAGGTCAGTGGCTAAATGATGAAAGAGAAGGACAGGGAATGTACATTTATACTGATGGGGAAATTGAAATGGGAGAGTCTAAAAATAATAAATTGATAAAATAACAGATGAAACTCTGTTATTTTTTTTATTAATGATTAACAAATGGAACTTTTTATGATAAGTATAATATTATATACTAACAAAAGATGATAACAGTTGCACTGATGGTGAGCAGCACTTAGGAAAAATGGTTTAAAATAAAAAATATTTGCCTTCAGAGAGGGGGGAAATATGTATGTGTTGTTGGTGGATAGTACTATTATTACTTTTTGATGGTAATAATTGTGGTAACAATGATTGTTGTTGTAATACTTTTATTATAAATGGTAATAAGAAACATCATAAAAGATGCGATTAAATTATCATAATGATGTTTTGAATGCTCGTATATAGAAAATTTAATTAAATTGTGAATTTATAAGAATGGAGACTTTGGCGGTTTATGCTAAAGTCTCCTATTTATTGTACGAAGATTATAGGGGATAAAAAATACAAAAGGATAGGTTGGCAATATGAAGAAATGGTATGGAAAAACAATGACAAGGGTGGTAGAGATTTTAGATTCAGACATTAGTTTGGGGTTAACCGAAAATAAAATTAAATATATGAGAGAAACTTATGGTGAAAATATTATATTGAAACCTAAAAGTCAAAGTATTTTAACTCTAATTATTGATAAAATAAAGCAATTATGGATTATAGCAACGATAATTTTTATAGGTATGCTACTTTATAATAAGTTATATATTATAGCGTGCATTGTAACTTTGATAGCTGTAATTAGTACTATAATTTTAATCCATGTAGAGTATAAAGAAGAAAAAAGTCTGATGACAATTGATAATTTAAACACACCTTCTTCAAACATAATACGAAATGGGAAAACACTGCGTTTATGTTGTGAAGAAATGGTAGTTGGGGATATCGTTTTTTTAGAAAAGGGTGCTTGTGTTACGGCAGATATTAGGATATTAGAATCCGCTTATCTTAAGGTAAAGGAAGTTGCTGTAACAGGTGAAAAATATGAAGTAGAAAAATATTCAATGAAGATAGAAGGAGAAGCTCGAAGTCTTTCTGAAATTAAAAATATAGTTTTTAAATCTTCTGTTGTGACTGAAGGTTCTGGACTAGGTATAGTTGTTGCTACGGGCATGAATACACAAATTGGTAAAATAGTAAAAGTACTACTTGAACGTAAAAATGATGATATGATTTTTAGCAAAAATTTGAACAAAATTGCAAACAAAGGGTCTCTAATTATTATAATATCCAGTCTGATTACTCTAGTTTTCACTATACATAATAAATTTGATATACATGAAATTATAAATGCTCTTATATATATTTCAATTACATTTAATTCGCCAATGTTTTTTATAATACTATTTTTGTTTTTTAATATTATATTTGCTCAATTTAAGAAAAGGAATATCTACATAAAGAATATTTCTGCTATATATGGCCTCTCTAATATTTCTAAAATATTCACGAGGAAGATTGGTGCGATTTCAGAGAATAAGCTTATTTTAAGAGAAATTTATTGTGATAATAGGCTTATTGATGTGCAAAATCAGAAGATTGCAAATGAAGGGAGTATAGAGAGAATAATAAGCATAGCATTACTTTGCAATGATGCTAAACTCTGCGCTGAAGGCGAGACATGCATAGAAAATACTAATTCTGTTGAGAGTTTGGCAGAATATGAAATTCTTAGATTTTGTAATGAAGAATTCGTAAAACAGAGTCAATTAGAGAGTAAACAAGAGAGAATCTTTAAAATACCCTATGATCCTGATAAGAAGATTAAAACTGTTGTAAATAAAATTGATGATAGATATAGAGCTAATGTTAAAGGTGGTCTTGATAGTTTGCTTCATAAATGCACTCACATTTTAATTAATGGTGTAGAAAAAGAACTTAAAGAGACTGATATTGGAAATATTATAAATGTTCATATAGATATGTCAAATAAAGCATACAGTGTCATAGGGCTCGGATATAGAAATTTTAGTTATGAACCCAGCATTGATGAGAATATTGAAAGTAATTTAGTTTTTGTAGGCTTAATGGGTTTTGATAATCCAATAAAAGAAAGTTCATATGCAGCCATGGAAACTTGCAGGTCGCTTAATATTAAGCCCATTATAGATGAAGAAGATAATAAATTAGCTTCTTTTGCTTTTGGAAAACTCATAGGTATTACACATAAGAAAGAGGAAGTTTTATCGGGCATAGAAATTGACAATATGAGTAAAGAGGAACTTGAAAAAAACATTGAGAAAGTTAGCATTTTCTCAAAGATTTCAGCGAAAAATAAAAATGAAATCATTAATTCTTTAAATTATAAGGGATATTATATTGCATCAGTAGGAGATACACTAACTGATTCAGAATATCTTAACAATTCACATATATCCATTTCAACAGGAATTGAGTGTAGCAATGTAGTAAGAAAACTCTCGAGTTTATTTTTGCAAGAGAACGATTTTAGTGAAATAATTAATTTGATTGGGCATAGTAGAAAGATTATTAACTATATTAATGCATTGGTTTTATTCTTAAGTGCTGCAGGGTTAAGTGAAGTCCTTATAATACTCGTGTGTTTAATTAGCAAAGGGGAAATGCCGTTTTCACTAACTGGGACTTTATATTTAAATTTAATAATTTTACCGTTTTGTGGATTTGCAATTCTATTGCAAAATAGGAAGACTAATCAAAATATCAAAAATTTTAACTATAAGTACATAAGAAGAATTTCTATAGTAAACTCATTAATAATAAGTGGTATATATTTTTTTATTCTCGTTGCCTTAGATAAATTTGACGCTTATAAGGTTCAGCATTTTAGTTTGGCTATTTTCGCTTTATACGAAAACATATTTAGTTTAACATTTATTTATGAAAAGCATTTTTTAAAAAATAAAATCTCTTATATGTTGGTTGGACTGAACTTATTAGTACAAAGCATTTTTATGCTATTTTTAAGCATATTTAATTAAAAATACCTTGATTAGTTTAAATATTTATTGGATAAAATAAAGTTATGGAGGTGTGAAAATGCTTGAAAATATATTTGAAACTAAGGTGATAGGAAGCAATGTAATTTTTTTAGCTATGCCAGAAGAAGAATATTTCGTTAATTATAATAATTTGTCCGAAAAAGCTGCTGAGGAAATTACTTATAATTATTTTAAAATAAGAAATAAAACTGGAATACCTCATGTGAAACACATTCATGCAATTCCTAATATCCACAATGTTGAGATTATAATAGAAATAGAAAAAGATGGAACAAATTAACATGTTCTTTTTAATAAATAAATTTTCAAGTAGAACAGTTTATTATGGTTAGACCTTTAGTGTATTATGCAATAACAATATTTATGGGATGCGTTACTTGTTTGATTTTAATAACCCTATTTTAGGTGCAGTTATAGCTGCATCTTTTTTAGCGACAATGTATTTTACTTTAGATAAAAAATTTTTTTATTTAGTAGTTTGTTTTTTTATTATTGGGGCTGCAAATTACTATTCTTATTTTAATGTTAATTTACCAAGTAAACAAACGGTTAAAGTGAGAATTTCAGACAAGAGTGCATATTATTGCTACGCAAAATATGATAATAAGAAGATTATTTTGGAGGGGAATATATTTGAATTAACGGAAGGAAGAAATGTTTGGGTAAATGGAGATTTTCAAAAGAGTGCAGTTTATGAAAGAGGCACCAGTGGGACATATAGAGTAAATGATTATAAAATTTGCAAGGAGGACTTAATATCAAAGATTGGTAATTTTCGAAGTGGCTTATATGATAAATTTTTAGAAGTATTAGGAAAAGAAAAAGCCGCTTTGGTAATGGGTGTATGTTTTGGAGATAGTGGCTACATAGAAAAAACTCAAAAAGAAGATTTTAGAAAATTAGGGATCAGCCATGTTATAAGCGTATCAGGACTACATATGTCAATAGTATATAAAGCTTTAGAAATTATTATTGGCTATAAGATTGCTATATTATGTTCTTTTGGATATATGATATTTACAGGAGGAAAAGCCTCTACGATAAGGGCCTTTATAATGATTTTCGTACTAAAAATATCAAGTGTGGTTTATAAAAAATACGATAGTCTATCCGCTCTCAGCTTAGCTGCAATAATAATATTGTTAATTAGACCATTTTCTATTCTTGACATAGGATTTATGCTTTCATTTCTTTGTGTCCTTGGAATTATAGTATATAATGAAAAAATAAAGAAGGGGTTATATAAATTACCTTCTGCTATAAATGAGTCTTTTAGTTTAAGCATAAGTTCCCAAATATTTTCAGTGCCATATGCGCTTTTTGCTTTGAAAACTTTTAGTTTGGGAATTCTTATTAGTAACTTACTGTTATTACCATTTTATACTATTGTCGTGATATTGGGCAATGTAGGTCTAGTGTTCAGTAACCTTTATCAATTGTTCAATTTAATAAATTACGGGTTATTTTCTGTTTTAACAATTATAGAATTTATTCAGAAAGTACTGTGTGTGGCATTGCCAAAAATAATTTACTTTTCTTATATAGAGAGTTTAGTTGTATTCGGCTTATATATATGTTATCTTGGAATTAAAATAGGGTATAGGCAATTTAAGTATGTTCCCTTTTGTATCATTTTTGTTTTTATATTTCAAACTTATAAAATTTTCCCGGAGATTAGCTATATAAATATAAACAATAATGATGTAGTTTTATTACAATATAAAGAAAATACAATTGCGGTGACCACAGGTAACATTAACGTGAAGGATTTAAAAGTGCCGGTTAACATAGATAAAGTTTTTCAAAGTTATGAGGGAGATTCAACTATGAACCTTGGGGGTAGATATATTATTAGGTTAATTAGTCAAGGTAAAAAATTGGAAGCGCAAGTGTGTTTTTTGCAAAAGGAAAATAGAAAATCAAATATGGAGGTATTTAACGATACAGAAGAAGAGATTACACCATTCAAAGATATTATAAAACTTAAAGTGGATGAAATATATACAAGCAAAGGTACAATAATAACAAAATATATAATTATAGGAGACAAAATTTTTAAATTTTAATAAAGGCTGGGGGAAATACTTTGATTAATTATGAAGAGCTTAAGAAAAAAATAAAGAAACATGAATTAAATAATTGCTATTTGTTTTGTGGACCTGATGAAAAACTAATAAAGAATTATGTTAAATTTGTAACTGATAACATATTAAGTAGTAAGTACATGGATTTGAATTATTCAAAATTTGATGGTAGCAAAACGGATTTTGAGATAATTATGGATGCCTGTGAAACCATGCCATTTATGAGCGAAAAAAAGGTAGTGGTTGTATATAGAGCTTCATTTTTAGACGATAGTGGCGGGAGTAAAAATTCTGGCGACTTGAAAAGTAAAAATTTCGCTTTGCTAAGTGAATATTTGAGTAATCCCGCGCCTCATTGCATTTTGATCATATATTATGTGTTTATAAGTGACAGAGAAAAACCGAGCTATAAAATTAAAAAGCTAGATAAAAAGGCATGCGTGATAAAAGTTGATAAACTGAAGGGAGAATTTCTTCAAAAAAAATGCAAGGATTTATTTGAGACTTCAGGTAAAAACATTGGGAAATCAGAACTTACATTATTTTGCTCTCAGGTAGACAATAATATGGATATTATATTAAATGAAATAGAAAAATTAGTTTCATTTGCTGGCGTGAGAGAGATTACTAAAGAAGATATTTTGGCTATGATGCCTCAAAAGAGTGAAAATGATATTTTTAATTTAGTTGATTATTTGTCCCAGAAAAATATTAAGAGGGCTCTAGACATTTTAAATGAACTTATATATAAAGGAGAGAAGATTCCACTTATATTATTTATGATAGGACGACAATTTAATCTTTTATTTAATATTAAATTAGGCATTGATAGTGGAAAATCAAAAGAAGTTTTGGCCAGTGAATTAAAACTTCATCCATATATTTGTGAAAAAATGATTTCACAGAGTATGAAGTTTACAATAAACGCACTAAGAAGAAACATTGAACTCTGTGTGAATACTGAAAAAACTCTTAAAAGTACTTCCACTGATGATAAAATAAATATGGAAGTTTTTATGATAAAGACTGTAATGTAAGGGACATGAAAATAAATAACAAGTGTTATTTATTTTCATGCCCCTTATACAATTTCTAAAACTGTTTATAGCTATGCAAAAAATATAAAAAACCGGTGTAGATCACCGGTTATTTATTATGCAGTTACACTTAAAGCGTTTAATTTCGCTGCGAGTCTTGACTTTCTTCTTGCTGCTTTGTTAATGTGAATTATTCCCTTTGTTACAGCCATATCTAAAGCTTTAACCACGCTTGCATATGTAACTTTAGCTTCTTCAACATTGCCAGTTACGACAGCTGTTTCGAATTTCTTAACCTTAGTTTTTAAAGCTGATTTAATCATTGTATTTCTTTGTGTCTTAACCTCAGTTACTTTAATTCTCTTTTTTGCTGATTGAATATTTGCCATTTATTTTCACCACCCTTTGTATTTAATAACGTATCAGCAGCTTTGGGTAAAACCGCTGACGAATCTTTTTAATTAGTCAATTGACATTATAGCATTAAAATTAAAGCACTTCAAGAGGGATTTAAACTATATATACAAAGTTTAAAATAAACATATTTATAAGAATAGGAAAGAACTATTAGGAAAAGCTAATATTAAAAATCTAGTTGAGGTGAAATTATGATAAGTGTAAGAACGGATTTAGCGGTTGAAGCTAAAGAAATATACAAAGCAGAAAATAATGGTGAAACACCAGGTATTGATGTGGAAGAGTATAATGAAGGTGATATTAAGATTACTAATGTACGGATAGTAAGCGATATTGGGGAAAAAATGATGGGAAAACCAATAGGCACATATATAACTATTGATATCCCAGAATTTGTTCATTATGATGGTGAGGCTATGGATAGAGTAAGTATTGCAATGGGAAAGGTGCTGGAGCCCTTAATAAAATTAGATGATAGTATGACGGCCCTTGTGGTTGGGCTTGGTAATTGGAACGTTACGCCTGACGCTGTGGGACCTAAAGTTGTTTCGAAAATAATGGTAACTAGGCATTTAAAGCAATTAGTACCCGACTCCATAGACGAAGGGATAAGACCTGTATGTGCTATCACACCGGGGGTACTAGGTATAACCGGCATGGAAACGGGCGAAATTATTCGCGGGATAGTGGAGAGAATTAAACCCAATTTAGTAATTTGCATTGATGCATTAGCTTCTAGAAAAATGGATAGGGTAAATAGAACTATACAGATAGGGACTTCTGGAATTTCTCCTGGAGCTGGAATAGGAAATCGCAGAATGGAAATAAGTGAAAAAACTTTGGGAGTGCCTGTTATTGCTATTGGAGTTCCAACTGTAGTGGACGCGGCAACACTAGCGAACGATACTATTGATTTAGTGCTTGATGGGATGATTAAATCTGCAAATGAAGGTAAAGAATTTTACAATATGCTTAAGTCAATTGATAAGGTAGAGAAACAAAAGATGATCACTGAAGTATTAGATCCATATGTTGGTAATCTTGTAGTTACACCTAAAGATATTGATATGGTTATAAATTCTGTTTCTAAAATAATTGCTAATGGAATTAATATAGCATTGCAACCAGCATTAGATTTAGAGGATATAAATAAGTATTTAAACTAGTAATAAATTTTTAAGTTCCCTCATATGTATTGTATAAAGCACCTAAAAAAATAGCAAAGGCTAGAATACTGACTAGTTATTTTTTTAGGCGCCGAGGCGGGGGGGATAAAGATGAGTTACAAATGTATAGATTTTAAAGGTAAGAATAAGAATGTGCCAAGTGAAAAAAATATTTTTTTAAAATATGCTATTAAAAAAGGTAGTAATGCGAGAATATTTTTTAGTATTTTCACATTACTCATTATTTTTTTATTAGGCCTCATTTTACCTAAAAGCACTAAGGCATACAGTTCTCGAAATTATCAAAATTACTTTTATATTAATGTTATAAATAATGCATTATCAGTATTTAAAGCCTCAAATACAGTGCAGCAGGATAATAACAGTGAAATTAGCATGCAATTTTCTGCACTATCTTTTTTAGGAGTAGATATTTCAAATCCTATATCAATAATAGCACAAGAAGTTGCATACTTAGATAATAATAATATTGGCACAGGTGTAAATATAAATAATTCGGTGGATGAAGTGAAAAATTTAAAAACATTTATTCTTAATCCCTTTAATTTAGGTGATAAGCAGGTAAATAAATCTGATGCTACGGATACTAAAGTGATTGCAAACCTTTATAATCCTGCTTTGAAAAAAACTTTAAATAATGCCAAACCAGAAGTACTTATATATCATTCTCATACCTGTGAAGCTTATCTCACTTCAGACAAGGATACTTTAACTAACAGTAGTATGGATCAAACTAGAAATGTATGTGCTGTAGGTGATGTAATAGAAGAGGAACTAGAAAAAAATTATGGGATTGCAGTTATACATGATAAGACTGTGCATGATAAAGGTGATTATGATAATGCCTATAAAAAATCTGCAGTTACTTTAGATAAATATTTAAAGCAGTATGGAGATTTTAAATTAATTATAGATTTACATAGAGATAGTACGGCTAAGAATTTAGTAACTACTAAATTAAATGGGGAAGATGTTGCTAAATATATGTTTGTAGTAACAACAAAAAATCCTAGATATGCAAAGCAAAAGAAATTAATAGATTCCATGATAGGAATATCAAATAAATTATACCCAAATCTTATAAGATCCAATCAAATACATGCTTATGAATATGGAATAGATTTTTATAGTCAGAATAAAAGTGATAATGCTGTGATGTTTGAGGTAGGATCATATACTAATACTATTCAAGAGACGAAAAATACTGGTAAGTATTTGGCAAGAATTATTGCAGAGCAATTAAATGGTAAAAAGTGAATAATATAATTTAAAAAGTGCATCCTTACTAAGGAGAAGATAATAATTAGTAATTGTTATCTATTTAGAAAATTAGTAGGGGGGCACTTTTTATGCGTAAAAAAGGTAGACTTAAATACTTACTTATGATTTTTCTTTGCTTTTACATATTCATCTATGGATTTATTAAAATTAATATTACTAAGCCAGAACTTGTTATAAAAAGGTCAAAGTTTGAAATAAACATAAAATTAAAACCCTTCGATTTCAGAATAGATACTAAGGACTATGTTTTTTATGTGAATAATAAGATTTTTGATAGCGTGAAAGAAAAATGTATTGGTGTATATAATGGAATATTATCAAAATAATACAAATAATATTTGTTGGAGTTAAATAAAGTAACATCTAAAAGCACAATACGTGTGCAATGTTAGAGATATTTATGATATAATTTAGTTTGATTCGTATGATTTAATTCATATAGAATAATGGGGGTAAAAATAATGCAGAGCAATAGACAAAAATACATAAGAAACTTTGCTATAGTTGCACATATTGATCATGGCAAGTCTACTCTTGCGGATAGATTATTAGAAAAGACAGGCACTTTAACTAAAAGAGAAATGGATGAACAAGTACTTGATAATATGGATCTAGAAAGAGAACGAGGTATTACCATAAAATCTCAGCCGGCTAGGTTGATTTATAAAAGGGAAAATGGAGAAGAATACATATTTAATTTGATAGACACTCCAGGACATGTAGATTTTAACTATGAGGTTTCAAGGAGTTTAGCTGCTTGTGAAGGAGCGGTGCTTGTAGTTGATGCATCTCAAGGTATTCAAGCTCAGACCCTGGCAAATTGTTATCTTGCATTAGATAACAATCTTGATATCGCACCAGTTGTTAATAAAATAGATCTTCCTAGTGCAAGGCCCAGTGAAATAATTCAAGAAATTGAGGACGTAATAGGCATTGAAGCTCATGATGCTCCTCTAATTTCAGCTAAGACTGGACTTAATATAGAAGATGTTTTAGAAACTGTAGTAAAAAAGATTTCACCACCAAGTGGTGACGCAGAAGCTCCACTTAAAGCACTAATTTTTGACTCTTTTTATGATAGTTATAAAGGTGTTGTATGCTATGTAAGAGTTAGAGACGGCATAGTTAAACCAGGAACAAAGATTAAGCTAATGAATACTAATAAGGTATATGATGTTGTAGAAGTTGGAGTTTTCGTTCCAAATTACCTTCCAGTACCTGAGCTAAGCGCTGGAGATGTTGGATATATAACTGCTTCTATAAAAAATGTTAGGGATGCTCGCGTTGGCGATACAGTAACAGAAGCCAATAGACCAGCACTGCAGCCACTTAAGGGCTATAGGCCAGCTATACCTATGGTGTTTAGCGGTATTTATCCTGTCGATGGTGCTAGATATGAAGAATTAAAAGAAGCACTAGAAAAACTTCAGTTAAATGATGCAGCCTTAGGTTTTGAACCGGAGACGTCTATTGCCTTAGGTTTTGGATTCAGATGTGGATTCTTAGGTCTTTTGCACATGGAAATAGTACAAGAAAGAATCGAGCGAGAATTTAATTTAGATATTATTACAACAGCTCCTTCAGTTATATACAAAGTAATGAAAACTAATGGAGAATTAATAGAAATAACAAATCCTACAAATCTTCCAGAGCCTACAGAAATTAGTTATATGGAAGAACCAATTGTTAAAGCGTCTATTATAACACCATCAGAATATCTAGGAACAGTTATGGAGTTATGCCAACAAAAAAGAGGCGTATACATCGATATGAAATATATAGAAACCACTAGAGTGGTGGTGAATTATGATTTGCCACTTAATGAAATAGTATATGATTTTTTTGATGCCTTAAAATCAAGAACAAAAGGCTATGCATCCTTTGACTATGAATTAAAGGGATATATCACTGCAAATCTTGTAAAATTAGATATTTTGCTTAAAGGAGAAAAAGTTGATGCACTGTCAATGATAGTTCCAGAGGAGACAGCTTCCCATAGAGGAAGAGTTATGGCTGAAAAACTAAAAGAACATATACCAAGACAGATGTTTGAAATTCCAATACAAGCAGCTATAAACGCAAAGGTAATTGCAAGAGAAACTGTAAAGGCACTTAGAAAAGATGTTTTAGCTAAATGCTATGGTGGAGATATTTCAAGAAAGAAAAAATTATTATCCAAACAAAAAGAAGGTAAAAAAAGAATGAGGCAAGTTGGAAGCGTAGAAGTTCCACAAGAAGCATTTATGGCCATACTTAAAGTAGATTAATTATAGTAAGTTATAAATCGAGAAAGAAGGCTTAAACTATGAAAAGTGTGGCGTTATATATACATATTCCATTTTGCAAACAGAAGTGTTTATATTGTGATTTTCCATCGTTTGCGGGCAAGGAGAAACATATGATTGATTATGCCTTGGCCTTAGCAAAAGAAATAAATAGTATAAGTGGTAAAAAGATAAAGACTATATTTATAGGTGGGGGAACTCCCACCTATTTATCTTTAGCGGGCTGGGAAATAATAAGAGAAAGTATTGATAGACTAGATACGTGTGACGATTTAGAATTTACCGTGGAAGGAAATCCTGGAACCTTTACAATGGAAAAATTAAGTTTTTTGAAAGAAATGGGAGTAAATAGGCTTAGTATTGGGCTTCAAGCCTGGCAAGATTCGCTTCTTCTTGAACTGGGGAGAATCCATACTACTTACGATTTTAAAGAGAGCTTTGAAATGGCTAGAAATTTAGGTTTCGATAATATTAATGTAGATTTAATGTTTGGATTACCGAGTCAAACACTGAAGCAGTGGCAAGAGACCTTAGAGAATGTAATTGAGCTAAATCCCGAACATTTATCTTGCTATAGTTTAATAGTTGAGGAGGGAACAGCTTTTTATAAAAGATTTGAGGATGGCACGTTAAATCTTTCAGATGAGGAATTAGAGAGAAGTATGTATGCTAAAACATTAGAATATTTAAAGGCAAAAGGGTATATACAATATGAAATTTCGAATTTTGCAAGAAATAATAAGCTATGTAGGCACAATTTAGTATATTGGGAAATGGGCGAATATATTGGCTGTGGGTCTGCCTCTCATTCATATACTGATGGTTTTAGATATAGAAATGAAGAAAATATAGGAAAATATATTCGAAAAATAAATACTGAAGATTGTGCAATAGTGGAAAAAAGAAAAAATTTATTTAAAGATGACATGGAAGAATTTATGTTTATGGGTCTTAGAAAGAACATAGGAATAAGTAAAAGTGAATTTATACAAAGATTTAATAGTGACATACATAATATTTACGGAGAAATAATAAGTAAATATGTAAACACTGGATTTATGATGGAAAGTGATGAAAATATTTTTTTAACCTATGAGGGTATTGAGGTTTCTAATGTAATTATGGCAGAATTTCTTATATAAGGGCATCTAAACATTTACATGTATACTACGTTAATTCTTCTAAAATGAGAAAAATAAAATATTATAAGTCTAAAAGAAGAAGTAAGTATTATTATTTAATAAAGTCATTAGAAAATTAAAGAAAAACGTAGCATTTGAAATATAAACTTGAATAATGGACATAAAATGGCTATAGTGAAAAACCAAGCTTATTGACAAATACAATAGTAAATGATATTTTAAATACATACTCGTTAGCACTCAACGGTAGGGAGTGCTAATAAAAGAGGTGATATTATGGAAATGGATGAAAGAAAAATTAAAATACTTCAGGCTATAGTTACAGATTATATAAATAATGGCGAGCCTGTAGGGTCCAGAACCATAGCTAAAAAGTATGATTTAGGTATTAGTCCAGCTACTATAAGAAATGAAATGTCAGACCTTGAAGAGATGGGATATATAGAGCAACTGCACACATCATCTGGTAGAAAACCATCAGATAAAGGCTATAGATTGTATGTTGATAGACTTATGGAACTTACAAAACTGTCTACTGAGGAAGAATTTATGATCAAAAATCATCTTATTAATGCTGCTTTATATGAAGTTGATAAAATTGTTAAGCAAGCAACACAAATGCTTTCTCTACTTACAAATCTTACATCTATAGTTAAGGCGCCATCTGCTTCAAAGAGCTGTATAAAGTATATTCAGCTGATGAATCTAGATGCGACAAGTGTTTTATTTGTAATTATTACTGATAGTGGGATCATAAAAAATAATCTTATTAAGATTAGCAAACCTATTAACAGTATAATTATAGGGAAACTAACCAATTTACTTAATTTTAGGTTAGGAAAGCTTACAATTGAGCAAATTAATTTAGAAGTCATTAATAATTTAAAAAGTGATTTAGCTGCTTATGGGGAAATTTTTGATGGTATTATTCCAGCATTATATGATAGTTTATCAGGCGTTGAAACTTCAGAAGTATATATTCAGGGTGCTGCAAATATATTTAACTACCCAGAATATAACAATATTACTAAAGCTCGCGAGTTTTTAGTTTTAGTAGACAACAAAGAGACTATAAATAGTTTACTAGGCGTTAATGACCTAACTAATAATATTACAATTAAAATTGGTGGGGAAAATTTTGTTGAGTGCGCTCGTGAATGTAGTATTATAACAGCGGTTTATAGTGCATCTGGAATACCACTCGGTTCCATTGGTGTTATAGGACCAACAAGAATACCGTATGGAAAAGTTATATCTGTATTAACCGAAATAGTTAAAGAATTGAATGACAATATAGCTCAAATTTATGACGATCATAGATGAAGTTTTAAATTTAAAAGATTTACTTTGAGCCTGAAATGGAGGAATGGTTGAGTGACTACAAAAAATAAGAAAATTTTAAATCAAGAAGATACAACAATGCCGATTGAAGATTTAAGTTCAGTACAAGAAACTTACGAAACTAAAAGCGATATAGAAGAAACTGAGGGTTTTAAAAAAGAAATTTCAGAAGAAATAGAAGAAGCTGAGGGATCTATAGATGAAACTCCAGAAGAAGCTGAAATAGTTGAAGAAGAAGAGCTTACAGAACTCTTAGAAAGTGAAAAAGAAAAAGGTATGAGAAAAAGCAAGAAAAAATTAGAAGAAGAAAATAAGAAATTGCAAAGTGAGGTTGATGCCTTTAAAGATAAACTTTTAAGGACAACTGCTGAATATGACAATTTTAGAAAAAGAACAGCAAAAGAAAAAGAAGGTATATACACTGCTGCCTGTGCGGATGTTTTAAAAGAGGTTCTACCAGTACTTGATAACTTAGAAAGAGCACTTGCAATAGATGGTAGTGGGGAAGAACTAAGAACAGGTGTTGATATGACAGTAAGACAGTTCACCGATGCCTTTTGTAAATTAGGAGTGGAAGAACTTGCTTCAAAAGGAGAGTTTGATCCTAATTTTCATAATGCAGTAATGTATGTTGAGGATGAGCAGTATGGAGAAAATGAAATAGTTGAAGTATTCCAAAAGGGGTATAAAAGGGCTAATAAGGTATTAAGACATAGTATGGTCAAGGTTGCAAATTAAAGATTCATATTATAATTAAATAGAATAAACATAACAGTGATAATTGTTATGAACTAAAAGGTATATAAGGAGGAAATAATAATGGGAAAAATTATAGGAATAGATTTAGGTACAACGAATTCATGTGTAGCAGTAATGGAGGGTGGAGAACCAGTGGTGATTTCTAACTCAGAAGGTGCAAGAACTACACCATCTGTAGTTTCATTCCAAGCTAATGGAGAAAGACTCGTAGGCCAAGTGGCTAAAAGACAAGCAATTACAAATCCAGATAAAACAATAATGTCAATTAAAAGAGAAATGGGTACTGATCATAAAGTAGTTGTTGATGAAAAATCACACACACCACAAGAAATTTCTGCTTATATTCTTCAAAAAATCAAAGCAGATGCTGAGGCTTATTTAGGAGAAACAGTTACAGAAGCAGTTATAACTGTACCTGCATATTTCAATGATAGTCAAAGACAGGCAACAAAAGATGCAGGAAAAATAGCTGGACTTGAAGTTAAGAGAATAATAAATGAGCCAACAGCAGCAGCTCTCGCTTATGGTTTAGATAAAATGGATGTTAATCAAAAAATATTAGTATATGATTTAGGTGGCGGTACATTTGACGTATCTATATTAGAACTTGGTGATGGTTTATTTGAAGTTAAATCAACTAATGGAAATACTAAACTTGGTGGAGATGACTTTGATCAAAAGGTTGTTAATCACATAGCTGATACTTTTAAAGCAGATAATGGAATAGATTTAAGAACTGATAAAATGGCGCTTCAAAGACTAAAAGAGGCTGCTGAAAAAGCGAAAATTGAATTATCATCGTCTATGCAAACAACTATTAATCTGCCATTTATTACAGCAGATGCAACAGGTCCAAAGCATATAGAGATGAATTTAACAAGAGCTAAATTTAACGAATTGACTCACGATTTAGTTGCTTCTACAATAGAACCAATGAAAAAAGCAATTGCAGATGCAGGCTTATCTCTTAGTGAAATAGATAAAATTGTACTTGTAGGTGGTTCAACAAGAACACCAGCAGTACAAGATGTGGTTAAAAACTTTACTGGTAAAGAACCTACAAAGGGAGTAAATCCAGATGAATGTGTAGCACTTGGTGCTGCAATTCAAGCAGGAGTATTAAGTGGAGAAGTTAAAGATGTTTTACTTCTTGATGTAACTCCATTAACACTAGGGATTGAAACTTTAGGTGGAATAGCTACTCCTCTAATTGAAAGAAATACTACAATTCCTGCTAAAAAGAGTCAAGTGTTCTCAACAGCTGCAGATGGTCAAACATCAGTTGAAATTAATATTGTTCAAGGTGAGCGTCAAATGGCTGCAGGAAATAAGTCACTTGGAAGAGTTACTCTTTCTGGAATTGCAGCAGCACCAAGAGGAATTCCACAAATAGAAGTTACTTTTGATATTGATGCTAACGGCATTGTTAATGTATCAGCTAAAGATAAAGGAACAGGAAAAGAAGCTAAAATAACAATTACAGCATCAACTAATTTAACAGATGATGAAATTGATGCAGCAGTAAAAGAAGCAGAAAAATTTGCTGAAGAAGATAAAACAAGAAAAGAGTCAGTTGAGGTTAAGAACAATGCAGAACAGTTAGTTTACCAAACTGAAAAAAGCTTAACTGATCTTGGAGAAAAAGTATCTGAAGAAGATAAAAAAGATATTCAAGAAAAATTAGAAGCTCTAAAGAAAGTTAAAGATGGGGAAGAAATAGATGTTATAAAGAAATCTACTGAAGAGTTAACAGAAGCTTTCTATGCAGTAACTACAAAAATATATCAAGCAGAAGCAGAAGCAGCACAAAAGGAACAAGGAGCTGCAGGCGAAGATATGGGTGGAAAAGAATCACAAGATGAAAATATAGTGGATGCTGACTACAAAGTAGATGAAGATGAAAAAAAAGAAGATAAATAATTAATAAAATTATTAAATTGAGGGATGGGTAATTACCCTTCCCTAAATTTAATTTAAGTGTTTTTATCAATAAGCATAGATAACCTATATAATAGTATGGGTTGAATTATTTTAAGGAATAGTTTATATTATAAAAGTATATATATTTTAGGTGGTGGAAAACGGCATGTCAAAAAAAGATTATTATGAAACTCTTGGCATAGAAAGAGGTGCCAGTGAAGAAGAAATTAAGAAGGCCTTTAAAAAGGCTGCTTTAAAATATCATCCGGATAGGAATCCAGATAATAAAGAAGCGGAAGAAAAATTTAAAGAAATGAATGAGGCATACCAGGTTTTATCGGATTCAGAAAAAAGATCCAGATATGACCAATATGGTACTGAAGATCCTGGAGCAGGATTTGGCGGTGGCTCTGATTTTTCTGGCTTTGGTGGTTTTGGAGATATATTTGGAGACATATTTGGAGGCGGAGGATTTTCTCAAAGAAATCAGAATGGACCCAGAAAAGGTGCAGATTTAGAATATAATTTAAACCTGCGTTTTGAAGAGTCTGTTTTTGGTGTGGAAAAAGAGATATCAATTACAAGAAATGAAAAATGTACGGAATGCGGTGGTAGTGGTGCTAAAGCCGGTACAACGCCTAAAACCTGCGATAAGTGTGGTGGAAACGGGCAAATAAAAGTTCAGAGAAATACTGCTTTTGGAAGCTTTGCTAGCATGAGCACTTGTGATAAGTGCGGAGGAAACGGTAAAATAATTGCTGAACCATGTAAAAGCTGTCATGGCTCTGGAAAAGAGAGAAAAAATAGGAAAATTAAAATTGACGTTCCGGGTGGAGTTGACACAGGAAATGTTATGCCTCTAAGAGGGCAAGGAGAACAAGGTGAAAAAGGTGGCCCATCAGGAGACTTGTATATAAATATAAAAGTAGCTCCTCATAAAACTTTTAAAAGAAATGGAATTGATATTCATATAGAATCGCATACAAGCTTTGGATATGCATCCCTAGGCACTGAAATTAAAGTGCCAACTGTGGATGGAGACGTTAAATACAAAGTTCCTGCAGGAACACAATCAGGGACTGTATTTAGACTTAAGGGCAAGGGCATACCTAGAGTAAATGGTCATGGAAGAGGAGATGAATACGTAAAGGTTGTTGTTGATATTCCAAAATCCTTGAATGATAAACAAAAAGAAGCTTTAAAACTTTTTATGATAGCTAGTGGTGAGAATGTAGATTTTATTGATGAAAGTAAAAAATCTTTTGTGGATAAAATATTGGGAAAATAATAATAAGTGACATGGAAAACTTCGTTTTGTATAACGGAGTTTTTTATTATAATATTGTGTTGGGGGCGTGAAAATAAATACCAAGTCAAA
Organism: Clostridium sp.; assembly: GCA_047624165.1. Taxonomy (GTDB): domain Bacteria; phylum Bacillota; class Clostridia; order Clostridiales; family Clostridiaceae; genus Clostridium_AD. The sequence continues at coordinate 31,619 of JBLHPD010000023.1, forward strand.
ATAGACTAGCATACTGTTTTGTTATTTATTTGAACGTCCATTAAGGCACAAATGATACACTTGAGTAGATAAATAATTGATATCTGCTCGCATAGAAGAGCAAGGAGGATAACAATGAATAAAAATTGGATTGAGGTAACTATAATAACAAGCAGTGAGGCAGTTGAGGCAGTGTCTGCAATGCTATATAATACTGATGTAAAAGGGGTTTCTATTTTAGATCCTTTAGATTTGATATTTAGACGCGACCATACTACAGATTGGGACTATTTTGATGATACTATTATTAACACAAATAATGAGGTTGTTGTTAAGGGATACTATAAACAGGATGAAAAATTTGAGGATTATTTAGAAGAAATTAAAGTTGGAGTAAATAACTTACCAGGGTTCGGACTAGACAAGGGTGTAGGATCTGTCACAGCAATTAAGGTCAGCGAAGAAGATTGGGAAAATAACTGGAAAAAATATTATAAACCAACAAAGGTAGGAGAAAAGATAGTTATAAAGCCTATATGGGAGCAGTACAATAAAAATCCTGGTGAAATAATTGTGGAACTAGATCCAGGTTTGGCTTTCGGTACTGGGTCTCATGAGACTACTAGGATGTGCATAAAAGCGCTAGAGAGACACGTAGAGACAAAATCAACGGTTTTTGATATAGGAACAGGGTCGGGGATATTGTCTATCGCTGCGGCTAAGCTTGGGGCATTCAGGACCGTTGGCGTTGATCTGGATCCAGTAGCAGTAGACTCTGCAAAGCAAAATGTTAGTTATAATGATTTAAATAACATTGAGATACTATACGGAGATTTAATGGATGTTGTTAAAGGAAAAGCTAATATAGTTGTAGCTAATATAATGGCTGATATAATCATGTTTTTGACTGAGCAAGTTAAGGAGTTTCTGGTAGAGGGTGGATATTTTATATCCTCAGGAATAATTTTAATTAAAAAAGATGAAGTAATAAATAAGTTAATTCAATGTGGATTTAAAATTGAAGAGATAAATGTAGAAGGCGAATGGGTTTGTATAGTTGCAAAATTATAGTAGATAGGTTGAGGAGCGAATAAATAATGCATAAATTTTTTGTACCAAAACATAACATAGAAGAAAATATTGCTATTATTGATGGCGAAGATGTAAAACACATATATAAGGTATTAAGGCTTCAAATTGGTGATAAGGTGAGCGTAAACAACTGTGAAGGCATCGAATATATAGGGGAAATAACTCTAATAGATAAGAGTACAGTAACAATAAATCTAATAGAAGAAAATGCTATAAATAATGAAAGTCCTATTGACGTATACCTATTTCAGGGTATGCCTAAATCAACAAAAATGGATTTAATAGTTCAAAAGAATACAGAACTAGGAGTTAAAGAAATAACACCTATAATTACAGAGAGAGTAGTAGTTAAGACTGAGCTTAAGGAATTTAAAAAGGTAGATGGGTTTAAGAAAATAGATGGGGTTAAGAAAATAGATAGATGGAATAGGATAGCGCTTGAAGCATGCAAGCAAAGTAAGAGAAGTTTGGTGCCAAAAATTAATGTTCCAATAGAATTTGATGCTTTACTCGAACAATTAAAACATATGGATTTAGTGGTAGTGCCCTATGAAAATGAAGAAGGCTATGGGATAAAGAAATTAGTACAAAACATAGAGAGAAAAGATATCAATAAAGTTGCAATTGTCATAGGACCAGAGGGTGGATTTGAAGAAAGTGAAATACTTAAACTTACAGAAGTAGGGGCCAGTATTGTCACCCTAGGACCCAGAATACTTAGAACTGAGACTGCAGGGTTTACATGTTTAAGTTTGATAATGTATGAACTGGGAGATTTGGGAGGGGTTAGTGAATGAAAGTCGCAATCACTACATTAGGTTGTAGGGTAAATCAGTACGAATCAGAAGCAATGATTGAAAAATTCATTAGAGAAGGATATGAAGTAGTAGGATTTGATGAGTTTTCAGATGTATATGTTATTAATACATGTACTGTTACTAATATGGGTGATAAAAAGTCAAGACAGATGATAGGACGCGCAAGACGGAAAAATGAGTCAGCTGTTATTGCAGTGGTGGGATGTTATGCACAAATAGCCACGGGTGAAGTAGCGAGCATTGAGGGCGTTGATGTAGTTTTAGGTAGCCGTAATAAAGGGGATATTGTTTATTGGGTAAATAGATTTCGCGAAGAGGCAAAACAAGTTGTAGAAGTTAGTGATGTACTAAAAAACAAAGAATTTGAGGACTTAAATATTAAAGAGTATCAAGATAGAACTAGGGCTTTTTTAAAAATTCAAGATGGTTGCAATAGATTTTGTTCTTATTGCTTAATACCATATGCAAGAGGAGCAGTATGTAGTAAAGCAGCAGATAAAATCATATCAGAAGTATATGATTTAGCTGCAAATGGCTTTAAAGAGATTCTTTTATCGGGTATACATATAGCATCTTTTGGATTAGATCTAGAAGACGGATGGAATTTAGTTCGAGTTTTAGAGGAAGTAGATAAGGTGCCTGGTATCGAGCGGATAAGAATAGGATCAATAGATCCAACATTCTTTTCGCAGGGCGTTATAGAGAAAATAGTGTCGCTTAAAAAGCTATGTCCTCATTTCCACCTTTCACTGCAAAGCGGATCTGATGAAACGCTTAAAAGGATGAATAGGAGATATACAGCAGCTGAGTATAAAACAGTAGTTGACAATCTTAGGAGAAATATTGAGGGAATTTCTATAACTACAGATGTAATCGTAGGTTTTCCTGGGGAAACGCAGGAAGAATTTAATGAAACTTATGCCTTCTTGAAGGACCTAGAATTATCAAAAATGCATATTTTTAAGTATAGTCCAAGAAAAGGAACAAAAGCTGCGCAAATGAAAGAGCAGATTAATGGGAATATAAAAGAAGAACGAAGCCACATGCTTATTGCCCTTAACAATAAGTTAGAAGAAAAACATATAAGTGGATTTGTGAGCCAATCTATGAATGTTCTATATGAGCAAAAATATAAGGACAATGAAAATGAATTTGAAGGCTACACTGAGAACTATATAAAGGTTATTTCCAAAGCTTCTAAAAATATATCAGGTGAATTTCATATGACTAAACTTATAGAAAGTCTAGGTGATCATATAATAGGAGAGGTACAAGATTTATAATAATTGAACAATCAATAAATATATGTAGCAGGAGAATAAAGTTTTATGTTGAATAGTATATTAATAAGATAAGTAGGAGGTAATTATGTGGAAAAGGAAGACTGTATTTTTTGTAAGATCATAAAAAAGCAAATCCCCAGCGAAATGCTTTATGAAGATGATAAAGTTGTAGGGTTTAAAGACATAAGTCCTGAGGCACCCATACATGTTGTAATTGTTCCGAGGCAACATATTGATGATTTAAATTGCTTAAAACAAGATGAATCAGAAATAATAGGGCATATATTTATGGTTGCAAAGGAAATTGCTAGAACCTTAGGAATCGCGGATCTTGGGTATAGAATTGTTGCTAATTGTGGACAGCAAGGTGGTCAAACTGTTCAACATATACATTTTCATTTATTGGGGGGCAGAATGCTTCAGTGGCCACCAGGTTAAAATATGCTAATTTTCTAAATGTTAAATTTTCGATAATATTATATATATAAATACATTATATATAATAAAATAGCAATGAAAATGTTGACATTATGTAAAAGGGTGTTGTATAATAAAAAATGTGCTATTTAGGCCCCGCATTAGCTACTTTTAAATTGAATTGAGCTAGCGGAGGGAGGGATAATGATGTCAGAAATTAAGGTTGGAACAGATGAGACAATTGAGAACGCTTTAAGAAGGTTTAAGAAAAAGTGCGCAAGATCCGGAGTGCTTTCAGAAGTAAGAAAAAGAGAACACTATGAGAAACCAAGCGTTAAGAAGAAATTAAAATCAGAAGCTGCAAGAAAGAGAAAATTCAAATAGAACTTTTTGAACAAGGTACAGGTTTCGTCCCTTTTAATAAAATTACAACATATGTAAATAAGTGTTGTAAATACAAGGAAAAAGA
>JBLHPD010000024.1:0-35607 GCA_047624165.1 Clostridium sp.
TGTCTGAGCTATAGGTATTTTTATTTGAGTTAGATCATTTTCTTATGAAATTTCGTTAAAACATTAGATTTAGGTACCGACGGTTAGCCTATAGTTCTTTGGCATAATCTATAACAAGACATATTCATGAAAAATTCATGAAATAATTTGTTCTTAATATTAAAAAAATGACGAATAATTATATTATTAAGCGGAATTTATGTTACGTAATTTATGTATAAATTTACATATTAAGTATATAATAATAAAAAGTAATAATAATAATAATTTAATAATTTTAATAATTTCATGGAAGCAATGAAACATATTTTAAATTGGTCACTTTAAATATGTTGAGCTAATAGTGAACCCACTCCATTTTTATAGGAAAGTCTATAAAGATGGAGTTTTATTATTACCTAATAAAAAAGCATTAGTTATAGCATATGGAACTTTATGGACTTGACTATACTTAGACAATAAAGAATTTGACTTAATCTATACCATTAGATTAAGTCTTTAATTTTAAATGCTAATTTTTTTATAAATAATACTTCTTGCCAAGGCCGTGCATAATAGAATAAAACTTGGTTACTTAAAATTAAAGTTAAAGTATATGAGGGGGAGATTACTTGTTAGCTAATAATTTTAAATCTATTGAAAATGCTGATATAGATTGTCTAAAAGTATATACACTGGGTTGCTTTGAAGTAAAATCAAATGAAAGGGTTATCTCAAATGATTGCAAGAGGTTTCAACAGCTATGGAATTTATTTAAGTATATTCTTACATATAGAGATAAAAGGATTGTGCAAGAAAAACTTTTCGATATTTTATGGATTGATAAGGAGTGTAATAATCCTATAAAAGCTTTGCAAAATCTTATTTATAGACTTAGGATGTTATTAAATTATGAAGGAGCAAATAAAGATGGAGAATCAATTATAAATTTTTCACAAGGTTGTTATAGTTGGAATAAGGAATTCCACTATTGGACAGATGTTGATGAGTTTGAAGAGCTTTATAAAAAAGCCAAAGATGCTGAGAAAAATGATGAGTTTATTACTGCAATGGAATTATACCAAAATGCACTAATTCTATATAAAGGTGATTATCTTGCTGAGGACTCATATAATGAATGGTTAACGCCTATCAGAAACTACTATCATCGTATTTATATGGATATAATAGGTAGGCTAACAAAAATACTAAAACATTATGGAAGATATGAGGATATTATTAAAGTGTGTGAAGAGGCATTAATGATTGAATCATTTGAAGAAAGCCTGCATATACTTTACATTGAAGCACTTATAGCGGTTGGTGATATAAAGCAAGCGCAGAGCCAATATGAATATGTGACATCTTTGCTATACAAGGAAATGGGAGTTAAACCATCAACTGAGTTACGAAACTTATACCATCAAATTAAATGTAAGGATGATAATATTCTATTAGACTTAAATTCTATTCAAGAATTGATGTTGGACAGGAATGACTCTGATGGTGCATTCTTTTGTGAATCAGACACTTTTATTTCTCATTACAAATTAGAATGCCGTAGAGCAGCAAGGTCTAAAGAAATTGTATTTATGGCGATGATAACTATAACTAGGGCAAAAAACAGAGCTCAGGATAGTGGAATAATAAAAAAGGCAATGGGGTCACTACTTGATATGTTAATACAGGATCTTCGCAAGGGTGATGTTGTGACAAAATGGAGTGAGGCTCAAATACTTGCAATACTCCCAGGCCCAACATTTGAGCAAGCGAATAGTGTAATAGCTCGCATTATAAATAAGAATAAAAAATCTTATACATCAAAGGGTATAATTGTAAAAACCATATTTAAGTCAATTAGTTGCCTTGATTTATAAAATCATAAATTAGAAGACCATAATGTTTTAAAAGGTTATGATCTTTTTTTTTGCATTTTTGCAGATTGTTTGTGAGTGGATTGTGACTGATATAAGTTTCATTTATGATTAACTGAAGACTTATATGAGAGTAAACAAGGACTCGATTGAGACTACCATATGTTACCATTTATTTGTAGCGAATTTAAAGTATCAAAGTAAGGAGAATTGATTATGGAAATGAAGGGCAATAAGAAGGCCTTAAGAAATAGTAAAAACGGAGCATCAGATTTCATTTTAAGTGTTATAGCAAATGGTGATGGTGGTGTTCATGGTAAGATTCAGCACTGCGAATCTGGTGAGATAGTGTATTTTAGAAGTTTAATTGAGATGATCATATTAATCAATGGGAAATTTGAGCAATTGAAATTGCAACAGCCCACTAACAAAATTCGCTCATGGACCATACATAAGATTCCAATAGCTTTAAAAGGGGGTAGGTGTTATGAATGACGTAGAGGGAAGCTCAAAAGAAACATCAACATCCTTTATAGTAAGGATAAAATACCGGCAGAATACAAGCTGGCAGGGTTCAATTCAATGGCTAGGTGGAAAACAAACAAGACATTTTCGTAGCTGCCTTGAATTGATTATGTTAGTTGAACAAGCACTAAATAGTGATGTAGCCAAGGGTAAAAGGATTGAATTTCATACGTGGCGTGGGAAAAATGAAGAGCAGTCTGGTAAATAAAATAAAAACTGTTGAGTTATATTTAGGTATAATTCAACAGTTTTTTATTATTTGTCTTAATGTATAAAAACAAAATGGACTAGAATAATTGTTTGTGTAAAGTCAATTACAGTCCATCAGAGTTATTATCGTCTAAGAAAATGAAGGAATTCATCAAGGAGATGGAAAAAAAATATGATTACGTAATATTAGATACTCCACCAATAATTGCTTTTACTGATGCTCTCACCTTGGCTACTGAAAAAATTGGAGTAATATTAGTGATTAGTTCTAAAGAATCTAAAATAAAAATGTGTAAAAAATCAAAACAACTGTTATCAAATATAAATGCTACAATAATTGGAACCGTATTAAATAAAGTAGATAAAAGGTCATTTATAGGTTATGGATATGATCACTATTCCTTTGGTAAAGAAAAGAAAAGTAAATTAAACAATAAGGGAAAAGAAAAAAACGAACTAATAATGAAAAATCTGATTCAGTAAATATTTAGAGTAAATATTTCGGTTGATTTGAGTACCATGTGGGTGTTGAGACATAGAAACATTCAGTTATTTTAGCAAGCGAAAAATAGACTTGGTTCCGCTACACCCAAAGAAAGGCAATCCGTTGGCCCGACAAGGACACCTAGGGGTAGCAAAATATGTCGGAAAACACCCATAGGGCATCAAATATGGGACATCTGATGCATCAGTAGAGGTATAGTTGGGTAGAAAAGTTGAAAAAAGAATAGAAATAAAAAAACTTGGCGGTAGACAGAGAGGAAAACTACTGAATATATTTTGGTAGTTTTTTTTACGTGAAGCGATGTTGAACGCCGACGCGTTAGCTCTATTATGGAGAGTCAATCTTTCTCTTAATTCAGAAACATAATAATCATAAATTAGAAGACCATAATGTTTTCAAATGTTATGATCTTTTTTTTTGCAGTTTTTTACATTGGTTGTGATTAGATTGTGGCTGATATAAGTTTCTTCTATGATTAGAATAAGACTTAAATGAGAGTAAACAAGGATTAACTTAAGACTTACATATATTACCATATTATTATACACAATAGAAGGTATCGAAGTAAGGGGAATTAATAATGAAAATGCAGGGCAACAAGAAGCCCTTAAAAAATAATAGAAATGGAGCATCGGATTTCGTATTAAATATCTTAATAGTATACATATTTGTACATATTCTCTATGGAGGGGGTTAATTTTTGGGGAAGAAAATAAAGTTATAGATACAGTAATCACTAATAAAGGGGATGCTTTCAATGTTTTGTAAAGCTTGTGGTAAAGAAGTTGGTGATGAAGATTCCTTTTGTAAATACTGTAGATACTATTGGTGCAGTAACTATAGATGTTAAACAAGATGAAATTGTCCAAACAAACGTTAAAATAAATGAAGTTTCTAAAATAGAGAAAAAGTCAGTTGTTCAAATTACAAAATCTGGCCCCCAGACTTTAAACGGACTTCAGGCTGTTGCGTATTCACGAGTGCGTTATACTGATGGTGGCGATTCCCGAAGAACTGAGAGGCAAAGAACATTATTATCAGAGCTTTTTACAAAAATACAGTCATTAGGGGTAACTAAATTTCCAGCTGTTGTATCGGAGCTTCTACCTTTTACGGAAACAAGCATGAATGGTAAGAAAATAATAAAGCTTGGTACAAAAGTATTTACTTCTAATATAATAACCTTAGATCAAGAGAGATTTCCAGTAGATGGCTATTGTACTGGTAAAATGATGGGTGGCATGTGGTATTTGGTTGCTGATATTAAGGCTACCGTAGATCAGCTTCATAAATATATTTATGAAGATATAAAGCCCCTGCCTAAAGCCCCACTGTTTTAAACTTATCCCAGCATTATATAGTCCAGTGAGAATAAAATATTAATTATTATAATCTTCGTCTGAACTATCTTCTTGAATATCAGGCATTGAGGGTGTTTTTTTACCGGATGCCTTCATTAATCCTAAAAGTATACTGTAGCTTATAATTAAACCAATTAAAATAATTATAAATTTTACCATAAAGTACATCTCCCTCTTTATAGATAACCAAGTTAGTAATTCCATATATACATATAAATAAAATTTTATATGTGTATATGGTTCTTAGTTTATTTATATATAAAATATAGTGTAATTGTATAAATTAAGTATTAAATCAATTTATATGTATATATATAAATTATAAGTATATATATTACATAAGTCAATATATATGGAAGTGCATATACATTGTTGAAAAAAATTTTATGATAAGATTCTTTAACTATTGAATTAGGCTTTCTTTTTATTTTTTGAATGAGACTTACTGACTTTTTTCTGAACTGAATAGCCAAATTTGCCTAGTGGATTTGAGTTAACACTAAAATATTCACCATGAGAATAAGTAATAAGATCCGCTTTTTCAAAATGAATTTTTCCAGAAGCATCTATTAAGCTATTATCCACATGAGTATTCATAATTTCAGCTAAAAATAAATCATGGGTACCGAGTGGGGTAATACTTCTAACTTTACACTCTAGAGATATAAAGCATTCGGAAATTAAAGGGGCTGTAACATCCTTACTGTCTTCAATAGTGAAGTTCATTTCGCGAATTTTATCTATTTGCTTTCCAGAGCGTACCCCGCAATAATCAACCACTCTTACCATTTTGGAATTAGGTAGATTTACTACAAAGTCACCACTTTCTTTTATATATTCATAAGAAAGCCTTTCAGGTTTTATGGCTACAGTTATCATTGGAGGTTTAGTACAAGCTGTTCCTATCCACGCTACTGTAAAAACATTTGATTTTCCCTCTTTATTTTTTGAGGTAATTAATACCACAGGAACAGGATTTAACATTGCACTGCCTTTAAATATAGTTTTTGTCATATATCATCTTCACTCCCATATATTTTAAATATCTTGTTAAATGTTACTGGCACACTAGAAACAAAGTTTCCTATTATAGAGAATCTTCTATTAGAGAAAATTTCTATCTAATAACAATATCATTATACAATATCTTAAAAGATTTATACAGTTGAAAATTTGAGTGAAAAATATTTTTGAAAATAAGAAAAAAATGTAATTATTATGTAACTAAATTAGATATGCAATCGTCTATGATATAGATATAGATATAAAGGGTAATAAGGAAAAATATGTACAAAGTATAATTCTCAACAAAAGATGGGTTTTTATAAGTAGATAATAAAATATTATATATTGAAAGGTAGGACTTATTATGAATAGGAAAAGGATTCTTTCATTATTATTAACTTCAGCATTAACTTTTACTGGGACAAGTACGGCTTTTGCACAAACTATGACAAAGACTCAAGCTACAGTTACACCAATTGTTACCACGACCACGAACACAGCAATAACTACAAAATCAGAGATAACTACAGTAAATATCGAAGAAGAAAAAAGTGTTAAAATAACAAAAGAGAAAGCAAAAGAAATTGCAAAGGAAATTATAAAAACTTGTTTTAATACAGAAATAGATGAGAGCAAATTCACTCAAAGATGTAATCTTTATACAGCAAATTACAATGGTGTAAAAAATAGCACATGGAATATTTCTTGGGATATGTCTGATATGACAAAAAGTGTTAATATTAGTGTTAGCTTAAATGCAGAAACTGGTGAAGTCACTCAATTAAGTAATTATGAACGCGCTGGAAATGAAGCAAATATAGTTCCAACATTATCTGCTCAGGAAGCAGAAAAAATCAGTGATGATTTTATTAAAAAGATACAACCTGAAAAATATACTGAATCTATCAGAAAGAATAATAATAATAATAATAATTTAGGATATTACGGATCAGCTAATTATAATTTTAATTATTCAAATAAAGTTAATGGCGTAGAATTTGATGGCAATAATATTAGTGTAGAAGTTGATGGAGTATCCGGAAAGGTAGTTTCCTACTATAGTAATTGGACCGATGAGTTAAAATTCCCAGAGGTTGAGGAAATAATAGATTCTAAAACTGCAGCTGATACTTTAAAAAACGAAGCTAAGATGAATTTGAAATATACAGGTTTTATGCAGAATTATAAGTATTATGATAATATAAAGGATATAAAATTAGTATATGTTCCAGAATTTAGTAAAGGAAACATGGTTGATGCAAAGGATGGCAAGATTTTGGATCAATATAATAATTCTAATATCCCAGTAATAAAAGACTTAAGTGTAGAAGAGAAACAAGAGTTTTATAATCAAGCAAAAGTGCTAACACCTAGAGATAAAGCAATAGAAGAAGTAGAAGCTGAAGAATTAATAAAAGGTTTCATAAACAAGCTTTATGGTGATGGTTATGTAATTCAGGATTTAGGATACCAAGAATCTACTGAAGCTATTGGCACAGTAGGCAATAAAACTTGGAATGCATCCTTTAATAAAGGAGAAGCAGGGAAAAACAATGAAGGTGGGTATGTGTCAATAGATGCTTTAACTGGGGGAATATTAAACTTTAATAAATATTCTAATGAAGACTATAACGTAATAGAAAAATTTATACCTAAATTATCTTGGGAAGATGCATATGCTAAGGCATTAGAAGTAGTTGCGCAGTATTATCCTGATAAAGTAAAACAAATAAAAACTGAGCAAGCTCATTATACTTATAATGCTGAGGATAAAATGGGTGAAAGAGCGTATTATTTCAATTTTACAAGATTAGAAGATGGCATAGAGTATAATGAAAATAGTATAAACGTTGGTTTTAGCGCTGTAAGTGGTGAAATGAATAATTTATATTGTAGTTGGGATAAAAATATTAAATTCCCGGAAAATAAAAATGCCATTACCAAGGAAAATGCAAGTGATATACTATTTGATAAGTATAAACCAGTACTCATTTATACACAAATAAATAAAAGTGTTAATCTAGAAAAACAAGATATGGAGATGAAACTCGCTTATAAACTAGTTGATGCGAGTGGCAGGTATGATTATATAAATATCGATGCTCTTACGGGAAAATTTATAAACTACAACGGTGAAGACATTGACCAAAATATAGAATTGTTTAAAGAACAGATAAAAAATAGTAAGGCTGAAAAGGAATTAAGTATTTTAGCGTCTAGAGGATTAATAGATACTGTTAATTTTAAATTGGATAAAAAAATTACTCAAATTGATTTAATTAAGATGTTAGTAAATGGAAGAGGTTATAATCCATATATGGCAGCTGGCACTGCAGAGTTAAAATTCTCAAATATTGCAAAGACGGATGCAAACTATAAATACCTTCAAGTGGCTGTATCCTATGGAATAATGGAAAATTCAGATGGTGAATTTATAGGAGATCAATTAGTTACTAGGGAACAATTAGCTAAGACTTTGGTTAAATTCACTAATTATAGCAAACTTGCTGAGCATAGTGAAATTTTTAATATTAATTATAGTGATGCAAGTAAAATAGGTAAGGGTAATCTAGGATATGTTGCTATTGCGGAAGCTTTTGGTTTTATACAAATAGAAAATAATGAATTTAAACCAAGTGATAATGTAACAATGGAACAATTAGCCTTAGGCGTATATAATGCACTTAACAACGCAAGGGGTACAGGGACACAGTATTAAAAAAGAGAGAGTGTTTCTCCTGCGTGCCTTGCAAACGAGCTCGAAACAAGAAATTTGATTAAGAAATTCTAAACTTTTCTATAAATATAATTCTCTAGCGCTCACATTCGGCGTCCTGCCTCAGGTTCGCTAGACTGGACCTCTGGGTAGTTCTCTGGGGTAGATAACAATTATTAATTGTTATCTGTCCTGGCAGTCTTACGAGAATTATATTTATACAAAAGAAGAATTTCTAAATCAAATTTTAATGTTTCTTCGCTTCTTATTGCAAGTCACTTCGGAGAAATTTCATATTGTTTATTTTAGTAGTCCTCTGAGGTTTCCTTGGGGGACATATTAATTATTAATTGTTAGGCATTCTGACAGGGTTATGAGATATTATCTGTTTTCTATATGCAGAACTTATATAATTGTAGGTATTCTGAATAAGTAATAATTTTCAAATATTATGGTATAATAAATGTATATAAATAGAGGTATGGTGATAATTATGACGATAGCAGGAAAAATAATATATGGTGCTGGAAAAATAGTCGCGAATACTGCTGAGTATAGTATTGGGTTAACGGGTAAAGCTATATCTTCTATAGCAGAAATTTCGGGTAAGGAGAAATTGGCTGCAAACACAAGGAAGTATAGTACAATGGCTTCTAAATTTGTGGGTAAGGGTGTAAAAGTAACAGCAGCTGTAACCGCTGTTGTATTGGATAAGACTATTGATGGGGCAATAAACACTGCACAATATATTGCTGAGAATGCTGTAGAAACAAATGTACGGATTTATGGACAATCAGAGAAGTTTTACGATGAAGATAAGTATGTAGAGGCTGAATACAAAGTTTTGGAGAAATAAAGTTAATATGTTAAAAAAGACATTTTAATGAAATGATAATTTTAATGCTTGAATAATAATGCTTTCCAAATGTATATTTTAGTGATATAATTTAAACAAGAGTAAATATGAAATGTGAAATATTGTTATATAAATGAGATCCACACTAGCAAGTCTATTAATTAGACTTATCGGTGTGGTTTTTTTGTTCTAAGTTCTTAAGGTATATTCAAATAAATATAAATAGGGGGAAGGGTTATGATAGTAGAGAATTTTACATTTAAGGATAAGGGAAACTTACAGATATTCGTATACAAATGGCTACCAGACGCTAATGTTCAAGTTAAAGGAGTACTTCAGATAGCACATGGAATGGCAGAGACAGCAGCTAGATACGAAGGGTTTGCAAGAGCTCTAACAAATGATGGCTTTATTGTTTATGCCAATGACCATAGAGGGCATGGGAAAACTGCGGGAGAAGTTTCTAAACTAGGAGACTTAGGAGAAGATGGCTTTAATTCAATGGTTGAAAATATGCATGAACTAAATCAGCGAATTCAAGAAGAAAATTTAAATTTACCTATATTTTTATTTGGGCATAGTATGGGATCATTCTTAACACAAAGATATATTTGTTTATATGGAAGTGAACTTGCGGGTGCAATTATTTCAGGATCTTGTGGAAAACAGGGAATTACTGTAGATATAGCTAGGTTAATAGCAAAGGGCGAGATTAAGAAAATTGGAAGAATTGACAAAAGTAATAAATTAGATAAATTATCATTTGGAAGTTATAATAATTCTTTTAAGCCGAATAGAACAGCTTTTGACTGGTTAAGTAGGGACAACAAAGAAGTAGATAAATATATAGAAGATCCATTTTGTGGGACAGTTTTTACAGCGGGATTTTTCTATGATTTTTTAGGCGGTCTTAAGAATATAGCTGAACATAAGGAAATTAATAATGTTCCTAAGGAGTTGCCTATTTATATTTTCTCAGGAGATAAAGATCCAGTAGGAAAGAATGGCAAGGGTGTTTTAAAACTAGTTAAGACTTATAAAGAACATGGAATCGTGGATTTAACTTATAAGCTTTATAAGGATGGAAGACATGAGATGCTTAATGAAACTAATAAGAAGGAAGTAATGGCGGATGTAATAAAGTGGCTTAATACACATTCAATCTCATAATATGATTTGTACACTTTTTCTTGGATTATGCTATAACGAAAAGTATATATTACTAGGAATGCTTTCACTACACCAAGTAATTCTAAAATTTATTTTATTTGCAGCTGCTAAAAAATACAAACTCGCGATAACGCTCAAACATGTATTTTTCTTAACGCATCTACAAAAAAATAAATTAAGAATTGCTAAGGTTTGTTCAAATGCATCCTGCGCGATATATACTTTTGTTAGCATAATCTAAGAAAAAGGACTATATTCATAAAGTAGATACTATATATTTTTAGACTTTAACTATATATTTTTTGAAAAATTAAAAGTATTAAAATATTCCTTTAATATTATTAGAAAATTTATTTTTATCATCTTGATTTTCAAATAAATTAAACCAATCTTTCTATTGCAAAGTCGATAAACGCTACCCCTTGAGAAGTTATCACATTTGCATCTCTTATGACTTTTTCTGAAACAAAGTTTTCTTTTGGAAAAGGGTCTTTTTCTCCATATACGTCAACATGTTTTTGTGTCCATTCAACAATGGGGGCAGTATATTTAATATTGTTTAGAATCCCAGCTTTTGCTAAGAATACTGTTCCAGTGCCACATATAGCAGCTAATAGTTTTCTTTCTGAGTTAAGCTTATTAATTAATTGTATTAGTTCATGTCGGACATCCCCATACCATCCTCCACAAATTATTAAACCTTCTACATCTTCATTGAATATATACTTTAGGATATTATATCATTTATTCCAAATAAGACCTATTATTTACAAGTTAGATTTTAGACTTAACAGTGTATAATGCTTATTTCTAAATTTCAGTTGTAATCAAAATATCATATATGTATGTTGAAAATGTAGATTTAAATATTACAATTCATGTTAAAATTTTAAAAAAAGTATAAGCACTAAGCACATAAAATAGTGTATAATTAAATTATATTTTGTATAGATTTTAAATATGAAAGTAGGTGGAGAAATGACTCAAAATGAACTTATAGAAATTATAAATAATGGAGAAAATTCTTATATTGAATTTAAAGAAGAAAACATTAAAGCAAAAGAGTTAGCAGAAGAAATAGTTGCATTTGTAAATTCAGAAGGTGGAATAATACTTATTGGTATAGCTGATGATGGTAATATAATAGGAGTTAAAGATAATAATATTGAAGAAAAAATTATGAACATATGTAGGAATAATTGTATACCAAATATAATTCCTGTATATATTGAATTTGTATTATCAGATAAAAGAGTTGCTGTAATTAATATACCAAAAGGATTAAACAAGCCATATTATACAGTTGACCATAAGTATTACATTAGAGTAGGAACAACAAAAAGAGTAGCATCAAGGGAAGAACTATTAAGACTTTTTGAAGCAAATGGAGCATTACATTTTGATATCTCACCTATTGAAGGCACTTCTATAAAGGATTTAAATATAGATATAATTAGAGATTATTTTAAAAATTACAATACCTTTGATCTCTATGAGGAAGAGAAGGAAGCAATTGAGCGGATTCTTATAAATGCAGATATACTTAAAGAAAAAGATGGTAAAGTAGTATGTTCTGTTGGCGGGCTTTTGATATTTGGTAGAAATCATGAGAAATATTTACCGCAAAATGGAGTTAGTTTTGCTCATTTTAAAGGAAACGATATAACAGATGAATTAATAGATAAAAAAGTAATACTAGGTAAAATACAGGATATAGCAGAACAACTTTTAGTGGTTTTGAAGAATAATATGATAACGCCATCAAAAATTAATGGCCTATTAAGAGTTGAAAAAGAGGAATATCCTATTTTAGTACTTAGAGAAGCTATAATTAATTCATTAGTTCATAGAAATTATAGCATTTATGGATCGAAAATCAGAATTTTTATGTTTGACGATAGAATTGAATTTCATAGTCCAGGAAGACTTCCTAATACAGTAACAATTGAGAAGATGAAAGTAGGTGTGTCTTATGCTAGAAATCCATTTCTAGTCAAGTATATGGAAAATATGAGATATATTGACCAACTTGGAAGAGGGATTCCTATGATTCTTAAAACTATGAAAAATAAAGCTGCGAGAGAACCTCTGCTTGAAGAAGTAGGCGAGGAATTCATACTAACAATATTTAAATAATATATACTTTATACAACATAATAGTATGAACTTTCTCCGAAAGTGGCTTGAAATAAGAAGAGCAGAAACATTGAAATTCCTTAATAGAATTTCAGTATCAAGCTCTTATTTCAAGTTACACAGGAGAAAGTTCATAGATTACACTTTTATTTTTTAGGTTCATATTTTTTCATCTTTTGATATTTACGATCCACAAAATGAGTATGAAGTAGATGATGAGCTTTTTCACCATAAGGTTCGCCCAAGAATTCACTATAAAGTTTTATAATAGAAGGATTTTCATGAGATTTTTTTATGACTTTACCGTCATCCTCTTTGTAAATAGCCTCTATTCTCTTTTTAAGTATATCAGTATTACCGTAAATATACGGTTGACCACCGCCACCGATGCAACCACCTGGGCATGCCATGATTTCTATTATATGGTAGGTAGATTCACCATTTTTTATAGATTCAATTAGTTTTCTAGCGTTACCTAGACCGTTTACTACAGCTACATTTACATCCATGTCTTTTACTTTAATGGTTGCTGTTTTGCTGCCTTCAAGGCCTCTAATGGAGTGAAATTGTAAAGCAGGACCAGTTTCACCTGTAATCCACTCATATGCAGTACGAACAGCAGCTTCTAAAACTCCACCGGAAGCTCCAAAGATAACTCCAGCACCAGAGGATTCTCCTAGTGGATTGTCAAAATTATCATCTTTTAAAGCAGTAAAGTCAATACCGGCCTCCTTAATCATTTTTGCGAGTTCCCTAGTGCTTATTACAATATCAACATCTCTTAAATCATCATGTTTTAATTCATCTCTTGCAGCCTCATATTTCTTAGCAAGGCAAGGCATAACAGAAACTACTACCATTTTTTTAGGATCTATATTCATCTTTTCTGCAAAATATGTTTTAGCTATAACTCCAAACATTTGATGTGGAGATTTACAAGTAGACGGAATATCTAACATGTCAGGATAGTCATGTTCTAACATATTGATCCAAGCAGGGCAGCAACTTGTGAGTATAGGTAATTTACCACCATGCTTAAGTCTATGTACAAATTCACTAGCCTCCTCCACTATAGTTAAATCAGCTGCAAAGTCTGTATCAAAAACATAGTCAAATCCTAGGGCACGTAGAGCGGACACCATTTTACCAGTTACAAGGGTACCAGGGTCTAAACCAAATTCTTCTCCAAGGGCAGCTCTTATTGCTGGTGCAGTTTGTACTACCACTATTTTATCCTTAGCATTTATAGCATCCCATACATTGGTGGTGAAATTTACTTCTGTTAAAGCTGCAGTTGGACATACCGCAACACACTGACCACAGAAAGTACAGTTTGTTTCAGCTATGGGAGCATTAAATGCAGGGGCTACATTGGTTGTAAACCCTCTATTTATCCCAGACAAAACTCTGCAGGTTTGAACTTCATTGCACATAGTTTCACAGCGCCTACACAAAATACATTTATCCAGGTTTCTTATGATAGAATAACTTGAATTGTCTGTTTGATAATGGGACATTTTACCTTCATATCTAATTTCGCGAATATCCATTTCTGCTGCTAGAGACTGAAGTTCACACTTAAGGTTTTTGCTGCATAGTAAACATTCTTTAGGATGATTAGAAAGCAAGAGTTCAACTACTGCTCTACGTGATTTTATAGCCCTAATAGAATTCGTTTTTACAATCATTCCATCAGTTACAAGCGTGGAACAGGCAGGAGCTAAATTTCTACGACCTTCTACCTCTACTACACATACTCTACAAGAACCAGGATCATTTATAGTCATGCCATCAGGAAGCTTAAAGTGGCATAGTGTTGGTATATGGATATTAACACTTTCGGCAGCTTTTAGAATAAAAGTGCCTTCTTCTACTTCTAATTTTGTATCATTTATAGTTAAAGTTACTAAGTTCAAATTTATCACCTCTCTTAAGTATTACTTTCTTATTATGGCGTCCACTGGGCACACTTCATAACATGAACCACATTTAATGCATCTATCTTGATCAATAACATGTAGTTCTTTAATTTTCCCATGTATACAAGTAACGGGGCATTTCTTAGCACAACGAGTGCAGCCTATACATTTGTCTGTTATTTCATACATTAATAATTCTTTGCATACTCCAGCAGGGCAGTGTCTATCTCTCACATGAGAGTTGAACTCTTCTTCAAAATACCTTAGATTACTTAAAATAGGATTTGGTGCTGTTTGACCAAGACCACAAAGAGAAGTATCCTTAACAATTTGACTAAGTTCCTTCAAGTTAACCATATCTTGATCTGTAGCCTTACCTTTTGTTATTTTTTCTAATATTTCGTATAACCTTGTATTTCCTATCCTACAAGGAGTACATTTACCACAGGATTCTTCTAAAGTGAATTGAAGATAGAATTTTGCAATATCAACCATACAGTTATCTTCATCTAATACAATCATCCCACCAGACCCCATCATTGAGCCTATAGAAGTTAAAGATTCATAGTCTATTGGTGTATCCAAAAGAGAGGCGGGAATGCAGCCGCCAGAAGGTCCACCAGTTTGAACTGCTTTGAATTCACGTCCGTTTTTAATTCCGCCACCAATATCATAAATGATTTCCCTAAGTGTTGTTCCCATTGGAACTTCGACGAGGCCTACATTATTGATTTTGCCTGCAAGAGCAAAAACTTTAGTTCCTTTAGAGGTTTTTGTTCCTATAGAGCTGAACCAATCTGCACCTTTGTTTATAATGGCAGGGACGCAAGCAAAGGTTTCTACATTATTAACACTGGTAGGTTTACCCCAAAGTCCACTTTCGGCAGGGAATGGCGGCTTATTTACAGGTTCTCCACGATATCCTTCAATGGATTTTATAAGAGCCGTTTCTTCTCCGCAAACAAAGGCACCGGCACCATATTTTAAGCTTACATCGAAATTAAAGCCAGTTCCTAAAATATTGTCACCTAACACACCATATGCATGGGCCTGGTTAATAGCTATTTTAAGTCTATTAATGGCGAGTGGATACTCAGCTCTTATGTATACAAAACCTATAGAGGCACCTATAGCATAACCAGCAATAGCCATAGCTTCTAGAACACTATGAGGATCACCTTCTAGTATAGAACGATCCATAAAAGCACCGGGATCTCCTTCATCTGCATTACATATAATATATTTTTGATCGGCTTCATATTTTTTAGCAAAAGACCATTTTTTGCCTGTAGGGAAACCACCGCCACCACGTCCGCGAAGACCAGAATCAGATATTAGTTTAATAATATCATCTTGGGACATGGTGGTAATAACTTTGCCGAGGGCCATATAACCTTTTTCAGCTATAGACTCCCTTATATCTTCAGGATTTATAAGACCACAGTTTCTAAGTGCAATTCTGTACTGTTTTTTATAAAAAGACATTTCATCTTGCCTCTTGACCTTTTGATTCAAAGTTGGTTCTTCGTATAATAATCTTTCAATGATATTGCCTTTAAGTAAATGCTGCTGTACAATTTCCTGCGTATCTTCTGGTTTTACCTGAACATAAAATACATTATCAGGATCTATTTTTACAATAGGTCCTTTTTCGCAAAAACCAAAGCAACCTGTTATATGTACTTTTACTTCATCACATAACCCTGCCTCTTTTATCTGTGCGTTTAAGTTATCAATAATAAGTGAGCTATCAGCAGATTGGCAACCAGTCCCACCGCAAACTAATATTTCGCGTTTGCATCTAGTATGTTCTACACTTAACTCTTGTCCATGAGAGAATTTTCTAAGTTTCAATAATTGGGTAAAATCCTCATGGGCTTTCGAAAGTTCTTCAAAAGAATTAATTTTATTCAAGGCTAAATCCTCCTTTCTATTCTGAGTATTCTTCTAAGATTTTAATTACATCATTGGTTTTGAAATGACCATAAACTTTACCGTTAACAGTTACTACCGGTGCAAGCCCACAGGCACCTATACATCTAAGGGTTTCGATAGTATATTTTTTATCCGCGGTGGTTTCTCCAGAAGTAATATTGAGCCTTCTTTCAAATTCACTTAGAATATCTGCAGCTCCTCTTACAAAGCAAGCAGTTCCAGTGCATACATTTATTACATATTTACCTCTGGGTTCTGTTGTGAAGTATGAGTAAAAGGTTACAACACCGTATACTGAAGCTGTAGGAACGTGTAATTTTTCTCCGACGAAATCTTGAACTTCATTAGGGAGATATCCAAATATTGATTGCGCTTTATGTAAGACTTCAATTAAAGAACTACGCTCATTAGGTACAGTTTTGATAAAATCTTCTAGTTTGATAAATTTTTCATTTGATAAATTTTCTAAGCACACTATATAAGCCTCCTTACTATTTCCTAGGATATAAATGGTTATATATCCTAATATATTTTAAACAAATATTAACTATTAGTATTTCCAATTTCAAATGGAATATCCTAGTAAGTTGAGAAAAAAATATTCTAATCATATAAGAACTCATAAGGTACACGTAGTTAATGCGACAGGAGCAGGTGATGCAAGTAGATTAAGTAGATTATGAAATTTCTCCTGCGTGCCTTGAAATAAGAGCTTGAAACGTGAAATTCCATTAAGAAATTCTAATCTTTTGCTCATATAAAATTCCCTATCGCTCACACTCGCCGTCCTGGCTCGGGTTCGCTAGCCTGTCGTCCTGACAGGCTCACGGGGATTTTATGTTCGCAAAAGAAGAATTTCTAAATGGGATTTCAATGTTTCTACGCTTCTTATTTCAAGTCACTGCGGAGAAAGAATATGCTTAGCATTCAGCTAGGGTTATAAGCTTCCGGGGATTTTGTATGAGTAGAAGTGGAATTACTAGATGGGATTTTGATGTTTCAGTGTTTTACATTGCAAGTCACTGCGGAGAAAGAATATGCTTAGCATTCAGCTGTGGTTATAAGCTGCCGGGTGGCAGGCTTACGGGGATTTCATATGAGCAAGAGGGGAATTACTAGATGGGGATTTTGATGTTTCAGCGTTTCACATTGCAAGTCACTGCGGAGAAAGAACATGCTTAACATTCAGCTACAGGTATAAGCTGCCATTCGGCAGGCTTACGGGGATTTCATATGAGCAAGAGTGGATTTACTAGATGGGATTTTGATGTTTCAGCGTTTCACATTGTAAGTCACTGTGGGGAAACTTAACAATTAGTATTACTAGGCGATGTTATACGATATTTAAAATATATGGGAATAAAAATGGGTTTATCTACTTAAGATAAGTCCATAAGTTTCAAAAATAATGGTACTACTGAAATAAGAGGGATAAATGTAGCTGGAAACCCCTTATACCATTTCTTATTATATATAAAACAAACTATAATCCAATTTATTGTACATCCCAAAAATATTAGACCTGTTCCATATAATACAAAATTAGAATCACTACTCACTTTATATATACCTGAAAGTAGTATTGTATAATATAAAAAATCACCTAACCCTTTTGTAGGTATTGGATTATTATTTTTAAATGATTTACCATATACAATTAATTTTGCCATTAAATTTTTATTTGACATAACTCTAGCGTTTGCAGTTTTCGAACCAATTTTTGTGAAACTGATAATATCGAATATTGCTACTGAAATACTGCATGTAATTAAACTGGATAATGAAATAAATCTTCCAATTAGACTTCCAATAAAAATTATAGATATCATACATAACCAACTATTAATGACTAAATATTCTTTTTTATATGGTTTTTTAATATAAATCATTAAAAATATTACTCCAATAAAAGAAAACAAAGACAGCCAAAATGTATTATATGAATTTATGATAACTATGTATGTTATAAACAATGATATTGTCATTATAATAATAGAATGTATTATTGATTCAATTAATCTTTCTTTTAAATTTGGCATAAAAGTTTACACTTCCTAACATAAAATGTTTAATATATATCGACAGGAATAAGCTAAACTACTTCGCATGCTTCATTTTACATCTTACTACTAAAATATTTATATGTTATAAGAAATGCTGACAATTGAATACACAATGCTCCAATAGAAATAAATGCTGGTATCTTATAATCAAGCCAAAGAAATACAAAAGCCATTATTGCAAAGAGAACACTGGCTACAGCATTACCAACAGAATAAGCAGCTCTTAAAATTTGAATATTTCTTTCATCCTTTAATTCAATTTCTTCTTGCTTTAATTTTACAACAGAAGTCCTTTTATAATGAATTAATTTAACTATTCCGATTGCTGTAAATGAAGCGCCTAAACCAGTAAACATCCCCATAAGCATATTTAAATTAGCCGCATCATCAGGAATTCTTTTAGTACATACTACTCCAAATATAAAAGTTATAATACCAACAATAACTAAAGTTGACCAAAACTTATTATTTTTCATTGATTTACAAAACATATTATTCCTCCTCATAAATAAAAATTTCTTCAATTGACATATTAAAATATCGAGCGATTTTAAAAGCTAATGTAATAGATGGGTTGTATCGCCCATTTTCAAGTGATCCAATGGTCTGCCTTGAAACTTCCAATGCTGTTGCGAGTTCTTCCTGTTTAATACCACTTTGCTTTCGAATTTCTTCTAATCTATTTTTCACAAGCAACTTCACTCCTTAATTTTGTTATTTTACGGAAAGCTAACTTTACATTAATACTACTGCTTATACTATTCCATGTCAAGTATACTTTCCATGAAAATAAAATAAAATAAATAGCAAACTATCTTAGAAGTCTGCTATTTATTTTTTAAATATTTTTTTCTTGTTGGGTAGGTAGGGAGCCTTGCGACTAATATATAAACCAATATTTTAATCAAACACATTGGTTTATAGATATCAATTTCATAGTTACCCCCAAATATAATATTTTAATTAGTTTTACATATGATTAACCATCCCTAAAATAAAAGAAATGACCCATATAATCCATGCAAATAAACTAAATTTGTAGAATTGAGTTAACAACCTTTTGTGCTTTTTATTTAATATAATCACAGACCCAATGGCATTAATTAGCATAAGCACTAATGCAATATATCCCAATACACCATGAAAACTAATTGTTGCATTACTTTCAGCAAGATTATACATTATAATAGTACTAGCCATATCAAAAATGAAGCCCATGCAAAACATAATGGCATGCCAAGGCAGCAATGTCTTTCGTTTGAATTCATTTAAAATAGAAATTGTATAAATAATAAATGCTAAATTTATTAAAATTACTGAAAAAACTAGCATTTTCCACCCCTCCTAAAAAAGTTTAATATAATCAAAGCTAAGTTATTAATGGAAGTTCTTTCTAGTTCTTAAATAGTAGCCTAAAGATTTTATAACAAAGTAGCCAAATTCAACTATACATAAGGAAAATACTATTAAGCTTATTAGTGTTTGCGATCCTACTATAGTACCTGATAAATACATTTTTAGGTTTGACTTGATTATGAATGAGTACATTATAATTATGGGAGTAAATAATATACAATAAACCATACATTGCTTTTTTGCATGTTTTATTATGTGGCTATTATCCGAGTATAAGGCTGGAATTTCATCTGAATATTCTTTTCCCCATAATGTATGTTTTGTAAAACTAAAATAAGTTGTAAATATCATTTTCCACCTGTTAGATTTATGAAGTTCAAAATAGCTGTCATTTACAGTAATTTGAAAATCTAAGGAGTATTTAACGTTTCTTGTTTCTCCCTTCATAAAGTGAAAAGTATTACCTGATCTACTCATTCTATATAGGTTATAACCCTTAAATTCCATGTTCTCAAGCCATTCTTCTGTTTTATCAGGAGAATAAAACCAACCTAGTTTAATTTTCTTAATAGCTTTTCCATCTTTACGTAATTTTCTTTCTACTTTATAATCTATTATTGTTTCTTTAGGTATTGTAAAACTTAAATTTAAATTCGTACCATTCTCGATGCGAAGCTTTTTATCTGATTTATTAAGTTTTATCATAATGTAAATTAATAAGATTAAAACTAATAAAATTAATGTCATTGATAATTTAGCCCCTGGCATATAAGTAACATTCAAAGAACCATTGGGAGAATAAAAAAGTAGCCCGGTAAGAATAACCAGTGGCATAATTGACATTATTAACCACAAAGTCAATAGGGAACCAATAGAGTATTTAATATTGCGACTTCTATTTAATAGACTTTCTCTTGAAGGATGTATTTTTATTTGAGATTTATCATTTTCATTCGCGAGAATACTCCATTTTCCCTTTGAGTAAACACTATACCATCCGCTATTTAATAATGATTGTGAAGCAACATTAACTCCTGTTTTATGGCGACAAATTCTATATTTTATTTCTTTTATTTCAGCTTTTTCGAAGATAAATACTTTAGTCACAGCTTTAAATTCTTTTAGGTAATAACCTTTAGCTGACATTTCACATAACCAATTTTCAGTTTCTATAATATCAAGGCTCCAAAACGGTCTAAAAACATTCTTACTCATAAAAATCCCCCTCAAATCTTACTGCATTCTCATGAATTTCTTTTATTCTCTCTATTTCAGTAAGAATTAGTTTTTTTCCTATTTCAGTTATTTCATATACTGTACGTCTTTTTTCATCGGAAAAAATTGAAATGACTCCCTTATTTTGAAACTTTGTAAGAGTTCCATAAACAGTTCCTGAACCTAACTTAATTCTACCCTTTGTTATTTCCTCAACGTGTAGTATTATTGCGTAACCATGTCTAGGCTCCGTTAATGATAATAGAATATAATAAGCTGTCTCAGTCATAGGTAGGAAAGTTTTAAATAGCTTATCCATATAAACACTCCTTATTTGTAGTAAGTCTAGCTATGATATGTCACGACGAGACATATCATAGCTAGACTATATCACATTATAATATGATTGTAAATCATAAAACCATTTTACTGAAATAAGGAATTTAAATATAAAATAGGTTTGTCTACTTAAGCGGTTATTCTTTTGTTTTTGCTATATAGAAAATAAAATAGTTGAAATTGTGTTTCTTATACAATGAATCCAAAAAACAACCCAAAAGGCAGAAAAGCTCTTTTTTTTATAAGTTAAATAAGAATATGCCAATACCAACCCTATCATAAAGCCAAAAAAAACATATAAATAACTATAGCTATGTGAAAATCCAAATATTAACGCTGAAATTATAGCAATAATAATATTTTTTTGTTTAAAAATCTTAATAGAACTTAAAATTTCAATAATTCCATATTGGAAAATAAATGTTTCTACTATAGGACCTACTATGGAGGCAACTATAATAGTTGAAAACAAGGATGTCTCCTTTATGTTATCTGCTCCTCCCATTTGCCCTATGTATTTCTCATACAGGTAAAACAGCGGTATAAATGGTATCACAACTAAACATGTAACTAATACCATAGTAATAATGAATTTCAAAGTGGATAACCCTTGAAAATAATTATTAATGTTTTTATAAATCTTTCTCATATGTATTCCTCCTGATTGAACCTTTTAGTTGAAATAATTGATATAAGGAATAACTGTAACAATAGTATTGCTATTTTATAGAAAATCAGCGACTGGTTGTTCACCAGAGGAGGATGGAGGTTGTATATGAGAGCTTGCCTTAATCCACAGTTTCTAAGGCGTGCGTCGTGGGCCACTTTCATATTTTAAGGAAAAACTTTCGATTTTATTGTTAGCTGATATTGACACAGTTAAAAGATACTTTCTTTTAACTGTATTATAGTCGTAATGAAAAAAAGGGAAGCTAACATATTTATCATATTTTTTTTCGATATCTTTGACAAACTTTTCTGATAAACTTGTTTTTATTCCCCAAATGTAAGTATAGGGAGAATAAGTAAAGGGAGTAATTTCATCTTCATCATAGGATGTTCTAAGTCCTGCTAATGACTCTCCAAGTATACTTTTTATCTGCTTAAGAGAATTACATTCAAACACAGAATATAACTTTTTTTCATCAATTTTAAGCATGTAGGGTGTCTTAAAATCAACAGATTTAATAAGGACTCTCGGATTGTCATTTTCACGATACCAAATACTAATAGAACCATAGGGATAAGTCCAATATTCAAAAACACCAAATTCGTTTTTGCTTTTCTTATGGAGGATATTGTTTATATCCTCTACTTTTGTATCACGGTTTATCTGATTATAAGCTTTGTAAATGCTTGAAGCCTTCATTTCATTTAATGTAAGGGGTTGCCCTAATGAAGATTTTATACTAATCTTAAATTCGAAGATATTGCAATCAACAACTATAAAAACTATTAATAAATATATGAATATCACTAAATAACCTGTTTTTATGGTATATTTTTTTTCATTATTTTTAACCTCCTTAGAGTGATCTTAAATTATCCAATAATAAAAAAATCAAGCGAATAACCATATTATATTGTAAATAAACTTAGATATTTAAAGATATGTCCATAAGCTTTAATAATATTTTTGAACAGTATAATATTAAAGCGATTCATTCATAGACGTTTATAAGTTATATAAAATTATAAAGGGAGCTTTTAGGAATAACGTAAGGAAAAGCTCTCAATTTTATCGTCAGCATTTATTGAGACTGTTAAAATGTACTTTCTTTTGACATTATTATAGTCGTAACGAAAAGCAGGAAAGTTAACAAATTTATCATATTTTTTTTCGATATCCTTGACAAACTTTTCTGAAAAACTTGTTTTTATTCCCCAACTGTAAGTATAGGCAATAATTTCATTTTCGTTATAAGATCTTAAAAGTCCAGCTACAGAATCTCCAAGTATGCCCTTTATCTGATTAAGAGAATTACATTGAAACACAGAACATAACTCTTCTTCATCAATTTTAAGCATGTAGGGCGTCATAAAATCAACATATTTAGAAAGGACTCTCGGATTGCTATTTTCATTGTACGACACACCTATATAGCCATAGGGATAATGCCAAGATTCGAAAGTAGCGAATATGTTTTTGTTTTTCTTATGTAGAATATTGTTTATATCCTCTATCTTTGTATCAGGTTTTATCTGATTATAAGCTTTGTAAATGTTTGAACTCTTCGTTTCGTTTAATGTAAGTGGCTGCCCTAATGTAGATTTTATACTAATCTTAAATTCAGATAAATCATAATTCACATCTCTTAAAAACATAAATAAGCTTACAAATATCAGTAAAAGACCTATTATTAATCGATATTTTTTTTTCATTATTTTTAACCTCCTTTGAGTCGTTTTTTATTAAATTAAAACCGATTATATAGTAAATTATAACATAAAATACAATAATTTATCTACGGCATACTACTCAATATTAATATACTCTATTATTAAAAGATGTAAAATAATTATAATCATTAAATAATATTTATCAATTAACATAGAAAACCGTTGCAAAAACAGGTAAATAAATATAAAATATAATTAACAACATATAATAAATTAATATATTTATATGTTAAACAACCCATTTAATAATAATGTGGTTAAAATAATTTAAACGGAGTGGTGTTATAATGGACAACATTTTAGAAATTATTAAAAATGGGACTTTAACCTATGAACAAAAGGTACTAACTCTTGCTAGAGCAGCTGAAAATAGTATAGATGTTCTTAAAATTGAAGGAGATACTCAGAAACTTCGTGATGAGGGAATAATTTGTGATCTTTTTGAAGGTCATGCGCCTTATAGGCCTAGGTATATAGTTCCGAATTACGAGAAATTTATGAAAAATGGAAGTGAGTTTTTAGGACTCACACCACCAAAGGATATTTGGGAGGCTACAAATAGTTTATTAATATTATATAGGCATGTACCATCAATTACTTCTTTCCCAGTATATATAGGGAATATTGATTGTCTTTTAGAACCTTTTGTGGCGGATGAAGAGGAAGCTTTTCATGCTATAAAATTGTTTTTAACACATATAGATAGGACCATAACAGATTCCTTTTGTCATGCAAATATAGGGCCAAAGGATAGTAAGGCAGGAAGATTGATATTAAGAGCAGAGAGAGAACTGCAAAATGCAATTCCGAACTTAACTTTAAAATATAGTACTGATACTCCAGATGATTTTGCTATTGATGCAGTTAACACTGCTTTAATAACTGCAAAACCTAGTTTTGCTAATCATGAAATGTTTTTCGAAGAATTTGATGGAAATTACGCTATAGCTAGTTGTTATAATGGATTAACAATAGGCGGTGGAAGTTATACATTATCTAGGCTAAATTTAGCTGGACTTTGTAAAAAAGCGAAAAATGAAGATGAATTTATAAACGTGATATTGCCGGATGCAGTAGAGAAAATGGCTGGTTATATGCAGGAGCGAATTAGATTTATTGTTGAGGAAAGTGGTTTTTTTGAGACTAATTTTTTAGTAAAAGAAGGATTAATTAGTAAAGATAATTTCACAGGTATGTTTGGCATGTTTGGACTTGCTGAATGTGTAAATTATTTTATTGATGCTACTAAGCTCGAAAATAGATTTGGGCATAGCGATACAGCTAATACACTCGGTTATAGAATTATTGAAAAGTTAGAAGTTGAGGTTAATAAACACAATGATCCACATTGTAGTATATCTAAAGGTAAATATCTATTGCATGCTCAAGTAGGTATTGAATCTGATAAAGGAACAAGTCCAGGGTGTAGGATTCCAATTGGAGATGAGCCTGAGCTCCCACAACATTTAGTAGAGGCAGCTAAATTCCATAAGTTCTTTCCTTCAGGAATAGGTGATGTATTTAATTTTGATAGTACAGTTAAAAGTAATCCAGAGTACTTGCTAGATATTATCAAAGGTGCTTTCAAAAATAAAATGAGATATTTTTCGGCGTATGCTAGTGATTGTGATGTAATAAGAATTACTGGGTATCTTGTAAAGAGATCAGATATTAAAAAATTAGAAGCTGGGCAGCAGGTATTACAAGATACTGTAGCATTAGGGCTTGGATCAGTCAAAAATCAAAGGATATATCAGCGAAAGATAAGAAAAAATGATTAAGGGACTAGTTAACCGAATTATTCCCTTTAGTTCTGTGGATGGACCAGGGAACAGGACTGCTATATTTCTGCAAGGGTGTAATTTTAATTGCTCTTATTGTCATAATCCAGAGACTATAAATGATTGTAATAATTGTGGCGAATGTGTGAGTGCTTGCCATTACGGGGCACTACAATTTAAGGAGTCACATGTAGTATGGGATAAATCAATCTGTAGTAAATGTGATGAATGTATTAAGGTTTGCATGAGGCTTAGTTCCCCTAAAGCACAAAGCATGAGTGTAGAAGAAGTGGCATGTGAAATAGAAAAGTACAAATTTTTCATTTCTGGGATTACAGTTTCAGGCGGTGAGTGTACCCTACAAAGTGAGTTTTTAGTGCAGCTATTTAGAGAAGTTAAAAAGATGGGGTTGACATGTTTTGTGGATACCAATGGCTCGGTGCCACTATGGGAACATAAGGATCTTGTGGAAGTTATGGATATGGCAATGGTAGATATAAAATCTTATAATAATGAGGAGCACGAGAGACTTACAGGTATGGGAAATACTACTGTTATAGAAAATGTAAAATATTTAGCTAATCTAAATAAAATTTATGAAATTAGAACGGTCATTGTACCAGATGTTTTAGAAAATTATAATAATGTAGATAAAATTAGTAAGCTTATCGCCTCCTTAAACCCAGATATAAGATACAAACTTATAAAATATAGACAAAATGGCGTACGACCTGGAATTATAAACAGTTATACACCAGATGATAAAATTATGAAGGAATTAGGCAGGGTAGCTGAGAATAATGGTTGCAGAAATATAGTTATAGTATAGATTATTGACATATGCTTTATTAAAAACCTCACAAAATGTGAGGTTTTTAATTTTGTGGTTATTTTATAAGCTATAGGATAATATAGTTATATTATGTTATTTTTTAATCTACTAAAGTAGATGAATTCTACTAAAGTAGATGAATTCTACTAAAGTATATTAATCCACCGAAGTCGAATTTAATTTATAAAAGAAAGAAGGAAATATTAGTGAGTGAAGTTAAAAAACTTAAAAAGAGAGACGAGATTGATAGCAAGTATAAGTGGACCGTTGAAAAGATGTATAAGAGTTCTGCGGCGTGGGAAGAAGATTTTGAAATACTAAAATCTAAAGCGCCAAAGATGGTAAGATTTTCAGGGAAACTAGGTAATGCTGAAGAGTTGTTATCATTTTTAGAAAGCAATGTAGAGATTCAAAGACTTTTAGATAAATTGCTTGTGTATGCACATTTAAGAGGGGATGAGGATACCGCTAAGGCTGAGTTCCAGGTGATTAAAAATAAGGTTGATGCTTATGCAGCAGAAGCTTATAGTTATACATCATTTTTTGTTCCTGAACTATTATCACTAAAAGAGGGAGCTGTTGATGAGGCAATTTGCACGCTTCCGGAGCTTAAAGTATATGAATTCTATTTGAAAGATATTTTAATTCAAAAGCCTCACACATTAAGTGCAGAGGGAGAAAAGCTTCTGGCATCCGTTAGTGATTGTTTAAATGCACCAGGAAATATATTTGGAATGCTTACAAATGCAGACATGACATTCCCAAGTATAAAAGATGAAAAAGGTAATGAGACAGAGCTTACAGAAGGCAGCTATAGTAGTTTTATTAAATCAAAGGATAGAAGAGTAAGAAAAGATGCCTTTGATGCATTATTTGGAACATATAAAGGATTTAAAAATACTTTAACAACATCTTTAACATCTTCAATAAAGAACTTTATATTCAATGCAAAAACAAGAAAGTATGCTTCTTCATTAGAGAGTTCTTTAAAACCAAATAATATTCCATTAGAGGTTTATCAAAATGTTGTGGATACTATTAATAACAATTTATCTTCTCTTCATAAGTATGTAAGCGTTAAAAAGAAACTGTTGGGGCTTTCCGAAATTCATATGTATGATTTATATGTGCCAATAGTTGATACAGCAGTAGATCATATTAAGTATGAAGATGGTGTTAAAATAGCACTCGATGGTATTAAGCCACTGGGGAAAGAGTATTTGGATATATTTAAAGAAGGAATTAGTGAAGGATGGGTAGACGTATTTGAAAATAAGGGTAAACGTTCGGGAGCATATTCTTGGGGATGCTATGACAGTATGCCATATGTACTTTTAAATTATAATTACCAATTGAATGATGTATCTACTCTTGCTCATGAAATGGGACACTCTATTCATTCATATTATTCAAGGAAGAATCAACCATATATATATTCTCAGTATGAGTTATTCTGTGCAGAAGTGGCATCTATAACTAATGAATGTTTATTAATAGATTATTTAATTAAAAATGAGACAGATAAGAAGAGAAGATTATTTTTAATAAATCAACAATTAGAAGGAATACGAACTACAGTCTTTAGGCAATGTATGTTTGCTGAGTTTGAAAAAATAACCCATGAAAGTATTGAAACAGGGAATCCGTTATCTCCAGATGATTTGTGCAGCATTTATCATGAACTAAACGTAAAATATTTTGGACCAGAAATGGTGGTAGATGAAGGAATAGATATGGAATGGTCAAGAATTCCTCATTTTTACAATGATTTTTATGTATATCAATATACTACAGGGTTCGCAGCAGCTAATTCTTTTAGTAAAATGATAGTAGAAAAGGGCGAAAGTGCTGTAGAACGATATATAGGATTCCTAAAGAGTGGGGGGAGTGACTACCCAATAAATATACTTAAAAAGGCAGGGGTAGATATGTCATCACCAAAACCTCTAGAGGATACTATAAGAAGATTTGACGAACTTCTAGGGATGCTCGAAAAAGAGATTCAATAAAGTATGAAATTTCTCCTGAGTGCCTTGCAATAAGAGCTTGAAACTGGAAATTCCATTAAGAAATTCTAATCTTTTGCAAATATATAATTCTCTAGCGCTCACATTCGCCGTCCTGGCTCAGGTTCGCTAGCCTCACTTCCTGTGAGGCTTACGAGAATTTTATATTTACAAAAGAAGAATTTCTAAATGGAATTTCAATGTTTCTGCGCTTCTTATTGCAAGTCACTATGGAGAAATTTCATACTTTCTATTTAAGCTACTATATACAGAGGTCATCTGTGCAATATAATGAGAATTTTACATTAGCAAAACAAGAATGACTAAAGTGAAGGGAATGCAATTTCCATAATATATACCTTTCTTAATGTGATAATTGATCTAATTTCAAAACAAAGGTGGAAATTTCCACCTTTGTTTTTGTATGTTCTTATTTAGATTATCATCTAGGTATTCATTTAAAAATATAACAGAGGGAATTATGATAATATACAAATTTATGCTTGTCTTTAATAATGTTAAAGGTTATACTTAATATTATTAAGAAATATGTTGAATGAAATACAAATAAAGTTAAGGCGTGATGCTGAAATGCCAATAGATGTAGTGCCAGATTGGTTAGTGACTTTAGATGATGAGGATATGAGTTTTATCAAGAAGTTTATAATGTCTTCAGGGTCATTAAAGGAGATTGCAAGTATTTATGGGGTTACTTACCCTACGGTAAGACTTAGGTTAGATCGTTTAATACAGAAAATACAAATATCAGAGGATACTACAAACGATCCTTTTGTTTCAATTATAAAGAGATTGGCTGTTAATGATAAGCTGGATTTTGATACTGCAAAAGTTTTAATTTCAGAATATAAAAAAACAAAAAAGGAGATTGATTGAAATGACGAAGACAATAACAATGGGCATATTTTTGCTAGGGATTATTATACTGCAGATATTTTTATCAAAGCGAGAGAATAAGTGGCTTGGGTTAATATTGCCAATAATTAATGTTTTCTTTTCTACTATGGCAGTGTTAGTTTCGGCTGCTTTTACAGGTCAACCAATCGATCAAAGTATTATGCAATTGATCATGGAATTTTTGGTAAGTAATATCTCGACAATTATTCTGATCGCTATATATTTTGCTTGTCGTGAGAAATTTAAAAAGAAAAAAGAGATAGATAAAATGAATATTCAGGATTTATACTAACTAGATAATAATGTGGACATAATAGAATAGTATTTATGATGTGGATGAAAAAAAACTTGTTGCTGAAATACCTAGTTCAAATATTAAGCTTTATTATGTCAAGGATGATGAAGACTTCGGAATGTATGAGGGCTTTATATTGCAAATAAATTATGGTAGAAGATATTTCAGATGGGAAAACGTTAATCGTAATGGCACACCTGAATTGATACTTTCTGACTTAGATAAGGACAACGGTATTAAAGAAAAAGAAAATGTTATCTATACATTACCAAGAATTGGGTGCAGGATATGGTGATAATATTAGGTTTGAAATAAGTAATAATACACTATATTCAAAAGTAGCATTAGGTGTAGGTCCAAATTTGGGTGTTGGAGAGTTTATAATTAGATATAGATATAAGAATGAAATATTCCAGGTAGAAAGAATTGATTTTGTTGCTGCTTCCGAATACATTAATTAAAAATTAGCAGTTAATATATAGTTTTTTTATGAATATATCATAGTATTATATAACATATCTTAATGAAAAAACACAGGGTTTAGCTGTGTTTTTTCATTTTTTTTCATTTAAAACTCTTTTATAAACTAAGTTATAAATATAACCTATAAAATTATTACAATTTACAAATTTATGATTAATATTTAATATTTCAGTGGCATATATTATATAAGTGGAATTATGGTGTGCTGTTAAAATGCCAATAGAAGTGGTACTAGATTGGCTGGCTACTTTAAGATATAAGTTTTGCCAAGAAAATGAAAAAGGATAGTGATTTAAATGAAAATTTTCCTCATGATTTTAATAAGCATAATGTTTTTGATAGGGATTTTTATACTACAAATATTTTTGTCAAAACGAGAGAATAAGTGGCTTGGTTTAATATTGCCAATAATTAATGTTATCTTTTCCATTAAGCTAGGGTTAGGTGTGGTTCTCAAAGGGGGAGAATCAATTAAAGAAATTATAATGGAAACTATTTTGGTGTTTTTGGTGTGGAATATTTCAACAGGTTTTTTATTTGATATATATTTTTCTAGACGTGAAAAATTAGAAAAGAACAAAGAAATAGATAAAATGAATATTCAAGATTTACACTAACTAACTCTTAAAAGGGAATGATCAGTTTAAAAATATTCATCTAAAATCCATCATAAGGCTTGTACAAGCCTTATTTTTATTATAATATTAAAATTAGAATAATTAAAAATATAAAGTTAGAAAATGGAGGGATTTTTATGTTTAAAGAAATGAGAAGAAGTGATAAAATGCTGACAAATGAGGAAATGCTTGAAATTATGGACACTGTTGAATATGGAATTTTATCTACAGTAGGCGAAAATGGATTCCCTTATGGAGTACCAGTAAATTTTCTTTACAAAGACGGCAATGTATATTTTCATTCTGCATTATCAGGTCATAAATTGGATAATATAGAACTTAACAACAAGGTTTCTTTCTGCGTTGTGAAAGATGTTGAATTAATACCAGATGATTTTAGCACAAAATTTAAAAGCGTAATTTGTTTTGGTGAGGTTAAAGAGATAGTAAATGAGAAAAAACAAGAGATATTTGTACTTTTTCTAGAAAAGTTTTCAAAGGATTTCATGGGTACTGGATTGGAATATATAAAAAAGGATAGCGCAAAAGCAAAAGTATATGAGATAGAAATTAAGCATATAACTGCAAAGGGTAGAAAATAAATAAGAAATTAAAATTGAATATCCATGCATTTAAACCAAAAAAATGACTTTTCAAATGATAAGTCATTTTTTTGCGGATATTAATACTATTAAATAATGATTGTAATAATAAGAAGTTAAATGTATAATAATTAAAATGTATTTAAAAGATGAAAACTATTATAAATATTCATATATTATGAATATTTATTCATAATGGGATAGCTAGTGAATATAGAAAAGGGGTATAATAAATGAAAAATCAGATTATGTTAGAAGTTCAAAATTTAAAAAAACGACTATGGGAAATAAATGATTACATTTATCACAACCCGGAACTCGGTAACGAAGAATATAAAGCTGTAGAAAAATTGACTTCTTTTTTGTCGGAAAATTCGTTTAAAGTTACTATTGGTATAGCGAATAGAAAAACTGCATTTAAAGCAGTATATGACAGTAATTTAAAAGGACCGACAATTGCTTTTATGTGTGAATATGACGCATTACCAGGAATAGGGCATGGATGTGGTCACGATATGATAGGTACAATTAGTATTGGGGCAGCTGTAGCTTTAAGCAAAGTAATAGGACAAACTGGTGGAAAAATAGAGGTTTATGGAACCCCTGCAGAAGAAACATTCGGTGCTAAAGTTGATATGGCGGAGCTTGGAATATTTGACAATGTTGATGTTGCTATGATGACGCACCCATATGGTAAGACTTGCAAGAGTGGAAACTCCTTGGCGCTGGAAGCGTTAAAATTTGATTTTACAGGAAAGTCAAGCCATGCAGCGAGCTCACCTGAAAACGGAATTAATGCATTGGATGCGGTTATATTAATGTTTAACGGTATAAATGCATTAAGACAGCATGTTACATCAGATGTAAGGATACATGGAATTATCAGCGAAGGTGGTTTAGCTGCTAATATAGTGCCAGATAAGGCTGTTGCAAAATTTTATGTAAGGGCTCTCAAAAAGAGTTACTTGAAGGAAGTAATTCAAAAGGTGAAAAATATTGCTAGTGGTGCAGCATTAATGACTGGAGCAAGTCTGGAAGTAAGCTCATATGAACCTTCCTTTGATGATATGAATACAAATGAGAATTTATCTGAGTCATTTAATGAAAACTTAAGAAAGCTAGGAATCACAGATATTAATCCGCCTGAGAATATTGGATCGCTGGACATGGGAAATGTAAGTTACGTGGTGCCAGCTATCCATCCAATGCTTGGAATAGGAAATCCAAAACTTAAATTACATACCGAGGAAATGGCTAAAGCAACAATTACGGAGCAGGCTCATGAATCTTTACTTATAGGTGCTATGGCACTTGCGTGCACTGGATATGATGTTATTACTGATGGTGATTTGTTAGCTAAGATTAAAAAAGAGTTTGCGCAAAGCATAGAATGTGTTTAGTTTATTAATTTAGAAAAGGAAGGAGTTATTTTATATGTTTGATATAGTAATAAATAATGGCATGGTTATTGATCCTTTCAATAATATTAATTCTAAACTGAATATAGGAATTTTAGATGGCAAGATAGCCTGTATATCTGAGGAACGTTTGTGTGGAAATACAGAGATAAATGCTGAATCTCTTATTGTAACACCAGGTTTTATTGACATGCATATGCATGAGGATCCATACATCGCAAAAGATGATTCATTTAAGTTTTGTATATCAAATTCCATGCTAAACATGGGTGTTACAACTGCAATAGGAGGAAATTGTGGAATTGGTCCAATTGATCCAATTGAATACCTTGATGCAGTGGATAGACTAGGATATCCTATAAACCTTGCAATGTATGCGCCACATGAGTATCTTAGGAATACTTTTGGTGATTTTGATAAATATGGTCCTGTTGATAAAGCGAGTATTGAGAAAATGGCCAAGCTACTTGAACTGCAATTAGAAAAAGGGTGTATTGGATTTTCAATGGGCATTGAGTATATACCTGGAATAGACAAAAATGAAGCTACCCAGCTTATGAAGGTAGCAGCAAAAGGACATAAACTTGTAGCAGTGCATCAAAGAGGTGATGCTAAGGAGGCAATTTCATCAGTTGAGGAATTAATAAATTATGCTAAATCCACTAAAGCAGCTTTACAGATATCTCATGTTTCAAGTATGTGTAGTTTTGGACAGATGAAAGAAACATTGTCTATTATTGATAAACATAGAAGTGAGGGGATTGATATAGGATTTGATAGCTATCCGTATTATGCTTTCTGCACGTTTATTGGATCAACTTGTTTTGATGAAGGGTTTTTAGGGAAATATGACTTAAATGACGATTCTTATTCAAAACTAGAGATGACATCGGGAGAACCAGGTAAAAGGTTTAGCAAAGAAACTTTTGATAAGCAAAGGAAAGAGGACCCAAAAGTATTAGTAATTGCACATCTTTTAGGTGAAGAGGAAGTAGATATGTCTATAAGTCATCCTGTAGGTATTATAGTAAGTGATGGTTTATATAATAATGGGCAAGGTCACCCAAGGGGAAGCGGAACATTTCCAAGGTTCATTAATGAATTTGTAAACAAGAAAAAAATAATGTCACTTAAAACTGCTATAGAAAAGATAACCTACATGCCAGCAAAGAGAATGGGACTTGCATCAAAAGGGACTCTAAGCATAGGAACAGACGCTGACGTTACAGTATTTGACCTTGACAAAATAGAAGATGGTGCAACATATTTAGAGCCTTCAAAGAAACCTATAGGAATTGAATATGTAGTTATTGGAGGGAAGATTGCTTTAAAACATGGCAACATTGTAAATGATAGACTTGGAAAAGCAATAAAAAAGTAATGATTGTAGAATTCTGCAATCTGCTAAATAAAATTCAAGTTAGGGAGGAAAAATATGAATAATAATTTAAGCGAAACAAATGAAAAAAAGAAAAAATTTAAAGTTCCCCATGTGTATGTTATCTTGTTAATTATGGTTGCGGTTTGTGCCGTTTTGACTTATATCGTTCCAGCGGGACAGTACGACATGATTAAGAATGCTAGCGGTCGAGATGTGGTAGATCCTAAGTCCTTCCAATATATTAAGTCTACACCTGTTGGGCTATTTGATTTTCTGAAATCTGTTCCAAAGGGTATGGTAGAAGCCGCTGAAATTATATTTTTCATCTTTATTGTTG
Organism: Clostridium sp.; assembly: GCA_047624165.1. Lineage (GTDB taxonomy): Bacteria > Bacillota > Clostridia > Clostridiales > Clostridiaceae > Clostridium_AD. The sequence goes on from JBLHPD010000024.1 coordinate 34,232, forward strand.
GAGGATCATTTGCTGTTGTTCAAGCCACTGGTGCTATTGAAGCAGGCCTAGGAAGAATAACTAAAACAATGGCAGGTAAGGAAAGAGCTATTATACCTATAATCATGATTGCCTTTTCTCTTGGTGGTGCCGTATTTGGTATGGCAGAAGAAACTCTTCCATTTATACCCATTATGGTCACCCTTTCCATAGCTTTGGGATTCGATTCAATGACAGGAGTAGCGATGGTACTTGCTGGTGCAGGAGCAGGCTTTACAGGTGCCTTTCTGAATCCCTTTACGGTGGGCGTTGCACAAGGTATTGCTGAACTGCCACTATTCTCAGGTTTAGGCTTTCGTGTAGTTGTCTATTTATGTATAACTACCTTAGCGGTTGGTTTTGTTTATTGGTATGCAGGCCGGGTGAAAAAGAATCCTGAACTCAGCAGTATGTATGAGTTTGATAAAACCCGTGAGGATGTTTTAGATTTAAGTGTACTAAAAGAGTTTACTACAAAAGACAAATCCGTACTCCTCATTGTTTTGTTTGCCATTGGCTTACTTATTTTCGGAGTTATGAAATATGGTTGGTATATTCAAGAGATCTCTGCGCTATTCCTTGGTATGGCCATTGTAGTAGCTGTGGTGGGTAAACTTGGATTAAATGGTTTTGCAGAAGAATTTGTTGAAGGGATGGCAAACCTTGCAGGTGGCGCTATGGTAGTTGGATTCGCTCGTGCGATTTTAGTCGTTATGAATCAAGGACATATTCTTGATACGCTTCTATATGCTACGTCTGGTGCTCTTTCCGAATTGCCTTCTATGTTCGCTGCTTGGGGCATTTACGTATTTCAAGTCTTTTTAAATTTCTTGGTTCCGTCCGGCAGTGGACAGGCAGCCGTATCAATTCCTATTATGGCTCCCTTGTCGGACCTTGTTGGTGTAACCCGCCAAACAGCTGTATTGGCTTTTCAATTTGGAGATGGTATATCCAATATATTTACCCCTACATCAGGATATTTCATGGCAGGCCTTGCATTAGCTAAAGTTCCATGGAGTAAATGGGCAAAATGGATATTACCTTTAATCCTGTTAGAATATTTTCTAGGTGGTGTATTTGTAACAATTGCACAGATGATTCAATTTGGACCATTCTAATAATAAAATAGATTTTATTATTTTATAATATGTAAACAAAGAGGCAAGCCCTATTATTTAAGGCTTGCCTCTTTTAAGTTTAGATAACTAGGATGTTCAGGATTTGTACTAAATGCTGGTTGTAAACACAGACCTGAAGCACGAAAATATAGCCCTTGTATATCAAGGGCTATAAAGTTTTTTTGAAAAACTTTTTCTTAAATGTCTCTGGACAACTTCACAGCTCAAATGTTATGATAG
>JBLHPD010000025.1:0-33974 GCA_047624165.1 Clostridium sp.
TGACATAACTTCACGCTCGTCCATTTCAGGAAGTCCAACATTTACATCTAAAATATCTGCCCCTGCATCCCTTTGATTAATGGCTTCTTGCAGTATATAGTCCATATTATTATTTTTTAAAGCCTCTTTTAGTTTTTTCTTACCTGTAGGATTTATTCGCTCACCAATAATCTTTATTCCATCTCCAATTACTACTGTTAAGGAGGGTGAACTTACTGCAGTTATCTTTTGAACATTACGTGCTACAGGCTTTAAATTTTTAAGCTCATCCTTCATAGCTTTTATATGCGCACAGGTGGTTCCACAGCAACCACCGAAAATTGTAACACCCATTTCAGCCATAAGTTTTGCATATTGTGCAAATTCATGTGAATTAACATCAAAAACTGTTTCGTTATTTTTAAGCTTAGGAAGTCCCGCATTAGGTTGAACTATAACTGGAACACTTGAGTACTTAAGAATTTCTGCAATTATCGGCAACATCTCATTTGGTCCTAGGGAACAATTTACTCCAATGGCATCTACTCCAAGTCCTTGAAGTACATTAACCATAGTTAATGGATCAGTTCCAGTTAATGTTCTTCCATCACTTTGATATGACATTGTACATATTACTGGAAGTGAACTATTTTCCTTTGCTGCAAGAATAGCAGCCTTCGCTTCATATATATCTGACATTGTCTCAATAAGTATTATATCCGCGCCTTCACGCGATCCAATTTTAATCTGCTCTGCAAAAGCCTCATATGCATTAGCAAATGATAATGTCCCTAGTGGCTCCATTAACTGACCAATAGGTCCAACATCAAGTGCAACAAATCTTTCACCGGCCACTTTTCGTGCTATTTTAACTGCATTTTTTATAATATTTTCAACTGTATATTGTGAATTTTTAAGTTTATAACTATTTGCACCAAATGTATTTGTTGTTATAATATCACTACCTACATTTAAATATTCTCTATGTATTTTTTCAATAATTTCTGGATGAAGTAAATTATAACTTTCAGGTAATTCACCCCTCTTAATTCCGTACTCATGAAGCATTGTACCCATAGCCCCATCGAATAATAAAAAATTGTTAAAATTTATTTTTTTATACACAATATCTACCATCCTTTCTAAAATCACAATTTCTATTTTTGCATTTCAAACACTTTTCAGTAGGTTTTATAGTTGGAGTTTCACTAAGCCCAATAAATGCGGTAACTGATTTTCTGGGTAACATAATACTGCTTTGAGTAACTGACAGGCCTATTTTTTTATATGTGTCTAAAACATTTAATATATCCCGTTGATTGTCAATTGAAAAATCTCCGTATCCGGGGCTATATCTACTTGTAATATGAAAATTATTAATTAATGCTTTTTCCATAATCTCAGTTTGTAATTTATCACATAGGTTTTCTATTGCCGTGGTTGCACAAGCGTCCATAATTACACCCTTTGTAATATTAAATCTAGAGTGGTAAGCTATTCTACTATCTACTTCTATACCTAATGTAGCGGCCATAACCACGCATTTATTTGAATTTATAAGATGTTTTTTTATGTCGATACCTTTTAATACTAAAGTACTATCTAAGAGAAGAATTTGACCGTTTTCGCGTGAAATGTCGAAAATTTCATATACAAAACGCTCTTTGCTTATATCAATAATCTCTTGAGAGCAGGCTTCAATTAAAGAGATTATATTGTTATCAATAGTCTGATTTTTATAACCCAAGTATCTTAATACTTCCCTTTCGTCAATTTTCATATCAATCTCCAATCAGTTTTATAATAGAATAAAGTATAAATATAATAATTGCAAATAATAATGCTAAATAATAATAATATTTAATACTAATATTTATATAATATATATTGTATTGACATTTATTTTAATATAAGTTAAAATAAAAAACAAATAAAACTTAATAAGATTTAATAAAACTTAATAATTTTTATCTAGAGAGGTGGAGGGACTGGCCCTATGAAACCCAACAACCGGCATTCCCATTTGAATGCAAAGGTGTTAATTCCAACAGAACAGTGTTCTGAAAGATAAGGAAGTAGTATTTTATATATTGTAATGCAATATCGCTGCTTTTCTAATTGAAAAGTGGCTCTTATTTTTTTGAAACACAAATATTTTATAAAAATCAAAACAAAAGACTTGAGTCTAATGACTTAGAAAGGAGAGTAAAATGCGTATTAAGGATTTATATAATAAAAAACCTGTCATATCTTTAGAAATATTTTCGCCAAAGGAAGCTACTCCCATTAATACTATATATGATACAATTGATGGCCTTCGGGACTTAAAACCTGATTTTATTAGTGTAACCTATGGTGCTGGTGGTAGTAGCAGAAACCATACTGTGGAAATAGCTAATATCCTGAAAAATAAATATAACGTTGAAACATTGGCGCATCTTACTTGTTATAATTCAACAATGATTGAAATTGATAATATTTTAAACAAACTAAAAGAACATAATGTGGAAAACATTCTGGCCCTAAGGGGAGACGTTCCAAGTGACAACCTCAAATATTTCAAATATAAGAAGTACATTGGTCAATAATTCACAAGCAGTTGGTTAAAATTTTTAGCCCATAGAGAATTAAAATATAATTTGAGTCGAATCGCATAAATTTAATCTCATCTCATTTTAGACGAGATTTTTTTAATATGATTTAATAATTTGTATACCTCATCATTAAAAATCTTAAGACAATTTGGACTATTTAAATATTTATAATAAAAAAATATAAAAAGGAGTGTTAATATGAAATATATTGTAGTACTAGGAGATGGAATGGCAGATTACCCTGTTAAGGAGCTTGATAACAAAACACCCCTTCAATATGCGAGTACTCCTGCTATGGATTATATGGCAAAGCACGGCACTCAAGGCACAGTTAAAACAGTTCCAAAGGGCATGCCCGCAGGAAGTGATACAGCAAACATGGCTGTTTTCGGATATGATCCTTTTGTGTATTATAGTGGACGTTCACCTTTTGAAGCAGCAAGTATGGGAGTAGAAATGCTAGATACAGATATTACTTTTAGATGTAATTTGGTAACAGTTTCTAAGGACGAGCCCTACGAAGAAAAAATTATGATTGATCATAGTTCTGATGAAATCACAACCGATGAGGCAAGGGTATTAATAAGTGAATTAAGTGAGTATTTAAGTACTGAGGCAATAAAATTTTATCCAGGTATTAGTTATAGACATCTTATGATATGGGATAATGGACCATATGAATGGAAGCTTACACCACCTCATGATATTTTAGGTAAAGGGGTAAAGGATTATATGCCAAAGGGACTTGGTAGTAAAATAATTGAAGAAATGACGAAAAAAAGCTATAAATTTTTAACAGAGCATGATATAAATAAAAAGAGAGTGGCAAACGGACTCAAACCAGCTAATTCAATATGGGTTTGGGGAGAAGGTAAGAAACCACTCTTATCTAGCTTTTATGAAAAGTATAATTTAAAAGGTTCAGTAATTTCTGCGGTTGATTTAGTAAAAGGAATAGGAATGTGTGCAGGTATGGATGTTATAGATGTAGAAGGTGCTACTGGAAATATCCACACTAATTTTATAGGAAAAGCAAAGGCAGCACTTAATGAAATTGCAAAGGGTAAGGATTTTGTTTATATCCATGTTGAAGCCCCTGATGAATGTGGTCATAGATATGAAGTAGAAAACAAATACAAAGCTATAGAACTTATAGATAACCAAATAGTAAAGGTTATTAAAGATGAAATGCAAAGAATAGGTGAAGATTATAGAATGATAATACTTCCAGATCATCCTACACCATTAGCTCTCAGAACACATACAAGCGAGCCAGTTCCATTTTTAATTTACCAAAGTAATAATGAAAAGGATAATACAAATGGCTCTTACAATGAATTCACAGCGAAGGAGACAGGCCTATATTTTCCAGAGGGATATAAGTTAATGGATTATTTTATAAACGGAGATATATAAAAGGCAATACATGGGAGGGATATTATTATGAAACAAATACACTATAAGAGTACTCGTGGAGATGAAGAACTTGTAAAATCTTCAGAAGCTATTGCAAGGGGATTAAGCATGGATGGAGGACTTTTTGTACCAACATCAATACCAAAGCTTGATGTAGGGCTTGAAGAATTATCTGGTATGAATTATAAAGAATTAGCGTTTACTATTATGAAGGAATTTCTAACTGACTACGAGGAAAAGGATATAAAAGATGCTATAGATAAGGCTTATGATGAAAAGTTTGACACGAGTGTTATTGCGCCACTTTCAAAGCATGGAGAATCATATTTTTTAGAGTTATACCATGGACCAACTTTAGCATTTAAGGACATGGCACTATCAATATTACCTTACCTATTAAAAAACGCAGTAAAAAAATTAAAAATTGATAAAGAAATGGTTATTCTTACTGCCACATCTGGTGATACAGGTAAAGCAGCACTAGAAGGTTTTGCTAATGTTCCTGGTACAAAGATAATAGTGTTTTTCCCGGAGGAGGGTGTAAGCGCAATTCAAAAAATGCAGATGCTAACACAAACTGGAGATAATACATTTGTCATAGGTATTGAAGGAAACTTTGATGATGCACAAAATGGAGTTAAGCAAATGCTTACGGATGAGAGCCTTCTTAAAAGGTTAGCTGATAAGGGCAAAATGTTCTCATCAGCTAATTCAATTAATATTGGAAGGCTAATACCACAGGTTGTATATTATTTCTATGCATACACTCAGCTTTGTAATACAGGAGAAATCAAAATAGGGGAAGAAATAAATTTCTGTGTACCAACCGGAAACTTTGGAAATATATTGGCGGGATACTACGCAAAGAAAATGGGATTACCTATTAAAAAGCTAATTTGTGCTTCAAATGAAAATAAAGTTTTATTTGATTTTATAAATACAGGTACATATGACAGATTGAGGGACTTTGTAATAACTATGTCTCCTTCAATGGATATATTGATTTCAAGTAATCTTGAGAGACTTTTATATGCTATAAGTGGGGATGATTCATCAAAGATAAAAAAACTTATGAATGAGCTTAAACAGCACGGTAAATATGAAATTGACGATAACATGAAAAAAGAGTTAAAAGATTTCTTTGGAGGTTATGCAACAGAAGAGGATACGGAACGCGTTATAACTGAGGTTTATAAAAATACTAATTATGTAATTGATACACACACAGCAGTTTCTTACGCAGTTTATCAAAAATATTTAGAAGAAACAAAGGATATTACAAAGACAGTTATTGTGTCGACTGCAAGTCCATATAAATTTACGCCAGACGTTATGAAATCAATAGATGCAAAATATATAGGGTTAAATGACTTTAAATTAATAGCAGAACTTAGTAAAATAACAAAGGGCGATATTCCAGCAGGGATAGTAGATTTAGAGACAAGGCCTGTGCTTCACAAGACTGTTTGCAAAAAGAATGAAATGCAAAAACAAATTGAAAAGATACTTAACATATAAGTTTTTTAAGGTTAGGGAGCTGAAAGAAAATAGACAAGAAGCTGACTTGGTATTTTCTTTCAGATGCCTTAGGACAATAGGGGGTAAAAATTGTGGAAGTTATAGTTGCAAAATTTGGTGGAAGTTCATTATCTGATAGTCATCAATTTAAGAAGGTAAGAGATATTGTTTTGTCTGATGAGAGGCGTTGCTATGTTGTGCCATCGGCTCCAGGTAAGAGGCATAAAGGTGATTACAAAATTACAGATCTTTTATATTTATGTCAAGAGCATGTGGAAAAATCACTACCATTTGATGAGTTATTCGAATTAATTAAAGAAAGATATACTACTTTATGCAGTGAATTAAATGTTTCTATAGATATGTTAAAATATTTAACGCAGCTTAAGAAAAAAATAATTGATGGAGCTTCAAAAGATTATGTAGCGAGTAGGGGAGAATATCTTAATGGTTTAATATTAGCTGAATATTTAGGGTATGAGTTTGTAGATGCTGCTGAGATTATTGTTTTTAAAAAAAGTGGACGTTTGGATGAGGCTGCAACCTACGATGCTGTAAATACTAGACTATCCAAGGCAAAAAAAGCAGTAATACCTGGATTTTATGGCGCTTCCCCAGATGGTAAGGTAATCACTTTTTCAAGAGGTGGCTCAGATATTTCAGGAGCAATAATTGCTAAGGGTGTAGATGCAATAGTTTATGAAAACTGGACAGACGTGTCAGGATTTTTGATGGCGGACCCAAGGATTGTTAATAATCCCAAACAAATAGAAGAGGTAACTTATAAAGAACTTAGGGAACTTTCGTATATGGGGGCAAATGTTTTTCATGAAGAGGCAATTTTTCCTGTTAAAAATCATGGAATTCCAATAAATATAAAAAATACTAATAAGCCACTAGACAAGGGTACCTTTATTTTGAATAATAGATTAGAAGTTGAAACTGGGAACATTACAGGCATAGCAGGAAAAAAAGACTTTACAGTAATAGCCATCGAAAAGACGCTTATGAAAAAACATATGGGATATTGTCGCAGAATTCTTTCAATTCTTGAAAACAATAATGTGGCCTTTGAGCATATTCCATCGGGGATAGATTCAATTTCATTGGTAATTGACGATTTAGAACTTGACAATAAGCTCGATATTATATTAGAAGAAATTGAAAATCAGTGTAGACCAGATTCATTAATAACCTACCCTAATATGGCATTAATAGCAGTTGTTGGAGAAGGTATAATAAGAACTAAGGGAATATCTGCTAAAGTGTTTAGTGCATTATCAAAAAAAGATATAAATATTAGAATGATCAATCAAGGGTCAAGTGAATTAAGCATAATTGTTGGTGTAGAAAATGAGGATATTGAAAATGCAATTAGGGCAGTGTATAATGCTTTTGAAGATTAAGCATCACTTGCAGTACTGTAATCATCACTTACAGTGCTGTAATCATCATCTTCGATTGCAAGCATCACCTAGGGTGATAAATAATAAATTTATAGTTTAGAAGGGGGAAATTAATATGGAAAAGGTAAAAATAGCGATTTTAGGTTTTGGAAATGTTGGGACAGGCGTGTGGAAAATATTACTTGAAAATAAAAAAGAAATAATGAAGCGTTCAAATTATGATATAGAGGTAGCCAAAATACTAGTAAATGATATAAATAAAAAAAGAGATATTAATGTACCTAAGGGAATATTAACAGATAATATTGAAGACATTATAAATGATGAGAGCATAAAAATTGTGGTTGAACTTATTGGTGGAAGCGGCCCTGCTAAGGAATATATGATACGTGCAATGAAAGCTAAAAAACATATTGTAACTGCTAATAAATTGGTTATTGCAAACTGGGGTGAAGAGTTATTTAAAATAGCTGAGGAAGAAAATGTATTATTTTATTATGAAGCAAGTGTGGCAGGTGGAATTCCAATAATACGCGAAATAAATGAGAGCCTCACGGCCAATAGAATTGAGCAGATAATTGGAATTATAAATGGAACAACTAATTACATATTAAGTAAAATGGCGCTGGATGGAATTAGTTTTGATGAGGCATTGAAACAGGCTCAAGAAAAAGGTTATGCTGAAGCAGATCCAACAGCTGATGTTGATGGCTTTGATGCTGTCTATAAGCTTGCTATAATGGCTTCACTATCTTTCGGAACTGTTGTTAATCATGATTGCATTTATAGGGAAGGAATAAGAAATATTAGTGCTATTGATATAGAATATGCTAAAAAATTTGGTTATACAATAAAACTTTTGGCAATCGCTAAGGAAGAAAATAACAAGTTAGAACTAAGAGTACATCCAACTTTAGTACCTTCAAATCACCCAATGGCAAATGTAAATGATGTATTTAATGCCATTATGATAAAAGGAAATGCAGTGGGAGAATTAATGCTATATGGAAGAGGAGCAGGAGACTTACCAACTGGAAGTGCAGTTGTAGGTGATATAATATCCATATTAAGAAATAATGTAAGACCGGCTGATTTAAAGGTCCTTAATGACAAAGCTGATTTTAAAGAAGTAAAAAAATCAGAAGAAAATGAATCGGAATTCTATATCAGACTTAATGTAAAAGATAGAGCTGGAGTTTTAGGAGATACAGCTGCAATATTCGGAAGAAACAATGTTAGTATTGTATCTATGACTCAAGATGTAAAGCATAAGGATGATGTACGACTTGCGTTTATTACACATATAAGCTCAGAGAGGAACATAAAAAATTCATTAAAAGAAATAGAACAATTAGAAAATATCAACAAAGTAGAAAGCATAATAAGAATAGAATCATTTAATTAAAAATCAAAGTGTTAAAACAAAAGCAACCTTATTGTAGATTACTACAGTAAGGTTGCTTTTTAATATATTGTATCTATAATTCAAAACTAATTATTTGTGTTAATTCATATTGCAGCTTCGAAGAAGATGATTACTGATTTAGCTATTTAAAAAGTCCATAGCATACTGTGCATATAATGCAGCACCTATTTCAAGTGCATCTTCATCTACTGTATACATTGGGTGATGTTGAGGATAACAAGCACCTTTAGCTTCGTTCCCCACTCCAACAAGAGCAATTATGCCAGGTACCATGTCTAGGTATTCGGCAAAATCTTCTCCTCCAGTGACTTTTTCAATAATAATAGGCGTAGCTCCTATCTTGCTTAAGGCGTTTTCTGCTATTTTTGAACAAGTTGCATCATTAACTACAACTGGTGTAGCAAAGGTATATTCGAGATCAGCCTCTGCTCTATATGCAGAGGCTGTATCTTGAGCAATTCTCTGAATCATTTCAGGAAATTTATTCCTAATATTTTGATTAAAGCTTCTTGTGGTTCCGCATAAAGTTCCTTCACTCGCTATAATATTAAATCTTGTGCCTACATTAAGAGAACCAATACTTACAACAGCAGGTTCTAGAGGGCTTAATTCCCTACTTATTATGGATTGAAGGTTCATAACAATTGCTGATGATGCAACAACTGTATCAACTCCCTGATGGGGGGCGGAACCGTGACCGCCCTTTCCACGTACATTAATTGTAAATAAATCTGCTGAAGCCATGAGTGGTCCTTCTTGAACACATACAAAGCCACTCTGTATGTCGCTCCATACATGAATTCCAAAAACTCCATCTACACCATCAAGAGCTCCGGCTTTTATCATTTTTTTAGCTCCTTGTGCTACTTCTTCTGCTGGCTGAAAAAGTAGCCTTACAGTACCATTAAGTTCATTTTTTAGGTCGCTTAGTATCATGGCAGCTCCGAGTAACGTGGATATATGGCAATCATGACCACATGCATGCATGAAACCTTCATTTTCAGATTTATATTCACATTCAGTTAATTCTTTAACTGATAATGCATCAATATCAGCTCTTAAAGCAATAGATTTACCAGGATTAAGACCTTTTATTTCAGCGATAATACCTGTATCGGCAACTTTTTTGTATGGTAACCCGAGTTTATCTAATTCCTGGCCTATTCTATCAATTGTTTTATATTCATATAAACTTGCTTCTGGATATTTATGAAATTCTCTTCTTAAATTAATAACATTTTGTTTATATTTATTTGATAATTCTCTAATTGACAACTGTATTACCTCCTATATATTTTTAACTTATAATAATTTTATAAAGAAACCGGCTATAATAACGGATGCTATTGTAACAGTAGTAAAACCTGCTACAAGCATTTTAGGCAGCATATCATCAAGTACGTATTCCTTTTCGTCGTCAGTTTCGCACACTGATTTAATTGCTTCATGGGTCAATATATAGTCAGCCGGAAAACCATATAATGATGTTAGCATACATGCAAAGGTCATTTCTTTTGAAGAACCTAAGAACCTACCTATTATTAATGATACTATATACATGCCTAACACACCAAGAATAATAATTCCGAAGAGTGGTACTGCTATTTCTTTTAACATTGAAGGTGTTGCCTGTGATAGGTTAGCAAAAATGAATCCCATAAGAACTGTCATAAGGAATCCAAATGAATTTGCCTTATTCAATGCTTTTTCTTCTAAAAATCCAATTTCACAGAAAATAACACCTAAGATTAGACAGACAACAAAATCATTAACGTGTATAGCTGGTCCAATAACAGATGCTAACCAACCTACAAATCCTAATTTCAATAAAATTACATATGGAGTTTGATATGCTACTGGAAGAGGAGAAATAAGTTTCTTTCTTTGGGAAGTTACTTCAGCAGCGGCTTCAGTCTTAGATAATTTAGCCTCTTTACCACCATTATTATAAATGTTCAATATACGTTTTGCTTCTTTTTTAAGACAAAAAGCAGAAATTGGATATCCCACAAATCCTTGCATAACATACATACAGGTAGCAAGAACGGCAATTGATGCGAGGCCTTTATCTGTAGCTGCTTGTGCCATTAATATTGATGCTACAACGCCACCTGTTAGTGGAGGAGTTCCTGCCACAACTGCTTGCCATCCGAAAATAACCTTACCAATTGTCAAAGTCATAATACATATACCAACTATTCCACTGAATGATATTAAAACAGTTCTCCATTGAGAGAGAAGTTCTTTAAGGCTCATCAATGTTCCCATATGAACCAATAACAGGTACATTGAAAGATATACTATTGGTTTTGCAAATGAACCTTGTACAATAACATCCTTGGGCAAAAAAGTCCAAAATCCAATTAAAAATAAAACTGCAGATACAAATACTGAAGGAATAAAAGCTTTTGATTTTATTGAAAAAAATTCTCCGGCTGCGAGTATAAATAAGATAATTGTGAATGCAGCAATAACACTATAAGTCATAATATGAGTCCCCCTTAATTTATAATTTATAATTTATAATAAATTTATTAATATTGCCATCATTAATATTTACATTTACTACCTAGGAATAAAATGTAAATATTAATTTTATGATAATAAGGTAAATTTATTTAAATTGTTAATTATATTAATAATTTTTAAAAAAAATAGCAGTCGATGCATATTTTTGTCAAGTATATCAGTGAGTTATAGTGGTGTCAACTCTTAGATTATGGGACATTACAACTAAAATGCACAATAAGTTTTACAAGATTAAAATTGGATATAAATATATAGAAAGATGTTATTCATAAATAAATTACTTTGCGTATACATAATGCATTATATATAAGTTGGCAATGGGTAATTGTAATAAATGGTAATTTTATTATGATATTAAAGATGAAATGGTTTACTAATAAACCTGCAAATACAGTAAATATTATGACAAATGAATTAAATACTTCATTAATGGAATATTATAAATACAATTTTTACAATAAAATAAATATTTATAAAAGATTCCTGTACCTGGAAATGACTACAAAATGAAGCTAATTGCATTAAGTCAATGCTTAACTAGGAATGCAATAGATGAATAGGCGATGTTGTAATTTATCATAGAATTTTATTAAGGGTTATACTATAATTGAAGTAGCTATTCTCTGAGGTGTTCTGACTGACTATAGAGTATTTCAGCATGTAATTATTGTGATACGGAAGGAGAATAGAAATATGCAGAAATTATTAATGCAGGCTTTTCTGATGGGAGGCCATGGATTAGTGTAAATCCAAATTTTGAAGATATAAATGTTGAACAAAATAATAAATTATATGGAGGTCATAAAATGTCATTTTTGATTAAACCACTAGAAAATTGTAAGTTAACTTTAAACAATAGGTTGGTTATGCCACCCATGGCTACGTCGAAATCTGATCAGGGTGGAAATGTAAGTAAAGATATATTAGATTATTATGATGAAAAATCTGAAGGTGGATATATATCACTTATTATTATAGAACATAGTTTTATAACGAAAAAGGGAAAGGCTAGTGAAAGAATGCTTTCTGTGGCAGATGATAGTATTGTTGAAGGTATAAAAGAACTGGCCAATATTATTCACAAAAATGGATCTAAAACAGTAATGCAAATTAACCATGCTGGTAGTGCAACTAGCAAAGCCGTTACAGGGTATGACCCAGTGGGGCCTTCAGCTATAGCCAATCCACGTACCGGTAATCTTCCAAAGGAACTTACTAAGAGTGAAATTAAAGATTTAATTTTAGAATTTGTGAATGCTGCTAGGCGCACAAAAGAAGCTGGATTTGATGGGGTAGAGATTCATTCTGCTCATGGATATCTTCTAAATCAATTTTTCTCTCCTCTTACTAATAAAAGGACCGACGAATACGGTGGAGAAGTACTCGGAAGAATTAAAATCCATTTGGAAATAATCAAAGCAGTTCGTGATGTTGTTGGTAATGATTTTCCAATTCTTCTTAGGTTAGGTGCTTCAGATTATATGGATGGTGGAAGTACAATTGAAGATAGTAAAATTGCAGCAATGGAATTTGAAAAAGCAGGTATAGATCTACTTGATATTTCTGGAGGTTTTTGTGGATATATAATTCCAGGTAATACCAGTCAAGGTTATTTTTCAACTTTAACTGAGGCTATTAAGGAAGTTGTGTCCATTCCAGTTTTACTCACTGGTGGAATTACTGAAGCACACGCCGCTGAAAAGCTCTTATCTTCTGGAAAAGCTGATCTTATTGGTGTAGCTAGGGCTATATATAAAGATTCTAAGTGGGCGGAAAAGGCTATAAAAAGTTTTAAATAACTCATGGTATTAGGGAGCTGAAAGAAAATAATAAGTTAAATATGCCTTATAGGTTAAAGTAAAACATATGAAGTAAGAAACAAAATGTTAACTAAGGGAAGCCCAAAGGGCTTCCCTTAAAAATAGAAAAGAAGCAAGAGTCGAAAGGGTGGTTAAATGAGTATATTAGTAAACACAATAATAAAGACATTAGTAGATACAATATATGTGACAGGAATGATAATTCTTGTCGGATTTATTCTTGGATTTTTAAGAGAACGTTCAATAGAAAATTTTCAAAAGAGTTTTGGGTGGAAGGCGGTTGCTATTACCGCTATTATAGGTGTTCCAATACATGAAATGTCTCATGCTGTCTTTTGTTTTCTCTTTGGGCACAAAATCAAGAAAATAGTACTTTTGCAAAAGAGAGATGAAAATGGCGTACTTGGATATGTAAATCATGCTTATAATCCTAACAGTGTATACCAACAAACAGGTAATTTCTTTATAGGCATTGCACCTATATTTGGAGGAATTTTATCTATAATTGCACTGATGTACTTCATGATTCCAAAAACATATAATGAATTTATAACTATATCTATGAATAATCTGCATATAACTAAAATAAGCCAAGTTGCTATAGAGGGAATACTGAATTCTTATATTGATTTAATAAAAATAATCTTTTCAATTAAGAACTTTGCGAATCCGTACTTTATATTATTTTTGTTTTTAGCTATATGCATTTCATCTCATATAGCCTTAAGCACTGCGGATATTAAAGGAGCAAGTAAGGGATTATTTATAATATTCATAATAATATTAGTTATCAATGTCTTAGGTTTATCAAAGTTTGTTATGGCTGAAAGTATATTAAAATATAATATTGTAATGATAGGATTTCTGGTAGTATCATTAATTTTTTCCAGCATAACTTATTTTGTAAGTTTATTTTTAGCATTAATTAAGAATTAATATAATATAAGTGTACATTGAATAAGGTTGCAAATAAATGAGAAAGAGGAAGTGTTTTTATTAAAATGAAAAAAATGTTTTGGATTTTATCATATTTTCTTGCACCAGTATTACCTGTATATTTTTATGTAATCCAAGAATCAAAAAGCAATAATAATTTTATGTTTTTACTAGGTGGGGCATTAGGAATATGTTCCTATGTATTTTTTGTAAATCAATTTATAATTACTGAAAGACCAAAGTTTATTGAAAAAAACTTCGGAATGGATAGAATGTATAGATTCCATATGGTTATGCCCCTTGTTGCATTTATTTTAGGACTTATTCATGCTCAAATTAAGGGGATTTATTTTCATGACTCTTTTCAAACAACATTTGGAAGTGCAACTCTCGTAATATTTGGTGCAATAATTGTTATTAGTACCTTATTAATGATTAACAAGCTATTTTTAAAAATTAAAATAGTGGATGATGTAAGAAACTTATTGAAGAAATTTTTAAAACCAAAGCATGAATTTCTTATTACAGTTCACAATATTACTGTAATTGGTGTTTGTATTTTACTAGTTCATATACTTTTAAGTAATTCTGTAAAGACAAATATTCCATTAGAAATAACACTTACAGCGTATTTTGCAATTGCATTATCTATGTATTTTTATCATAAAGTATTAAAAAGAAGCATTACAAAGACAAAGGAATATATTATATCAGATATTATAAAGGAATGTGATAATATAATTACTTTAAAATTTAAGCCTAAAAATCATAAATTATTTAACTATAAACCAGGACAATTTTTATACGTTAAACTTTATAACAATGAAATTCCAAAGGATGAACACCCATTTACTATATCCTCAAGTCCAACTGAAAAAGATTATGTTTCAGTAACAGTTAAGCAACTCGGAGACTTCACTAATAACATTGTAAAAGCTGGAGTAGGTGATAAGGCATATATTGATGGTAGTTTTGGAAACTTTACGCATTTGAATTTACCAAAAGATAAGAAGCTTTGTTTTATTGCTGGAGGAATTGGAATAACACCATTTTTAAGTATGTTAAGGTATTTAAATATAGAAGAAAAATATAGAGACGTGATTTTACTTTGGGGAGTTCACGATAGCAGCGAACTTATTTGCAAAGAAGAGCTAGATTTAATAGCATGTAACATGAAAAATCTAACCATTATACCTGTTCTATCCTCAGAAAAAAATTATAATGGAGAGCAAGGATATGTTGACGGAACTAGAGTTAAGAGATTATTGAATAACGATCTTGAACGTGATTTTTTCCTATGCGGACCTCCAATTATGATGGAGAAGGCTATTTCAGATTTAAAATCTTTTAACATTAATTCTAATAAAATTCATTTTGAAAGATTTTCGATTTAAAAAGTGGATGCCATAGCTATGGGAAATAAAATATATAACTAAGTCTAATAATGATTCGGGGATAGCTTCTGCAATAAATAATTGAATATTGCAGGAGTAATAGGGAATGTACATGGATTTTAATTTACTTTAATATTAGACAAAGTACTATCTTTTTTTAAGTGGTTTAAATTTACAAATTATATATATATTGACAAAAGTTATAAAACCATATATATTTAAAATATGAATAAATTTAATGCAATAAGTATTCTGATGATTCTATTATTGGTATGGGATATATATAATAGTATTACATTTGGTTTAAAAAAAGTTAAAAAAAAATTTTAAAAACAATCTGTTTTTAAAATAATAAAACTAACATTATTTTAAAAAAACTGAATTTTCTTAATTTATCTAAATTTTAACCAAGGTCAACTTTAAATTTAGATGCTGAATTCTTTGTGTAAGTAATTTCTTATAAAGATGGGTTATTAGACTTAGAATTTTTGTATTATAAATGAGCTTAACTCGAAAATTAAAAGGGGGATTCTAGATGTTAAAAAAATCATTAGCTATTAGTTTAAGTTTAATTATGACATTTGCTTAGCAGGGTGCTCAAAACCAGCGCCAACTGAGACTAAAGCACCAGCTGCTACAGAGGCAAAAATGCATATTGGTATTGTTACTGGTACTGTATCACAAGGTGAGGATGAACTGCGTGGTGCAGAGGCAATGATTAAAAAATATGGGGATGCTGCCGATGGTGGAATGATTAAACATGTTACTTACCCTGACAACTTTGCGGCAGAGCTAGAAACTACTATTGCTCAGATTACTGGTCTAGCAGATGATAAAGACATGAAAGTAATCGTTGTAAATCAAGCAATTCCAGGTACTGTTGCAGCTTTTAAACAGATTCGTGAAACGAGACCTGATATACTACTTTTAGCTAATTCTTCTCAAGAAGATACTGCTATGATTGAAGCAGCTTCGGATTTGGTTGTAGATCCTGATAATGTAAACCGTGGATACCTTATGATCCTTGCTGCTAAGAAAATGGGCGCAAAAACATTTGTGCATATTTCTTTCCCGAGACATATGAGTATAGAACTTCTTTCTTTAAGAAGAAATATTATGGAAGAAGCTTGTAAAGACTTAGGACTTAAATTTGTATTTGAAACAGCGCCAGATCCTATGAGTGACATAGGAGTTCCAGGTGCACAACAGTTTATTCTTGAAAAAATGCCTGCATGGGTTGAAAAATATGGAAAAGATACAGCATTTTTCTGTACAAATGATGCTCAAACAGAGCCACTACTTAAACGTGTTGCAGAATTAGGTGCAATATTTGTTGAACCAGATCTCCCTTCTCCAATAATGGGATATCCTGGAGCATTTGGTATTAATTTAAAAGCAGAAGCTGGAGATTGGCCTGCTATACTTAAAAAGGTTGAAGAAACTGTAGTTGCTAAAGGTGGCTCTGGAAGAATGGGTACATGGGCATTCTCCTATGGATACACAGCTACTGAAGGATTGGTAGAATATGGTAAGAATGTTGTAGAAGGTACAATGCAAAAGGGCAATCTTGCTGATGTAGTAAAGGCATTTGGTGAATATACACCAGGAGCTGAGTGGAATGGATCTTTGTATACAGACCGAGTTAGTGGTGAAGAGAAAGCAAATCATGTAATGGTTTATCAAGATACTTATGTATTTGGCACAGGATATATAGGAAACAGCAAAGAAGTTGTTCCAGCAAAATACAAGACTATAAAATAACATTGAGCACTGAAAGCAGTCTATATGGGCTGCTTACAATGTATTATTATATCCAAATAAGTATAAATTGCTTTGCCTATAATTATGTGCAAAGCAATTTTCCTTATGTTGGAACATAAGAGGTGAATTTATTGTCTACAGAAAATGTATTACTTAAAGTAGAAGGAGTCGGGAAAGAGTATTACGGAAATAGGGTGCTTAAGGATATAAATTTTACACTTGAAAAAGGAAAGATTTTGGGACTTGTTGGTGAGAATGGAGCAGGTAAATCTACACTGATGAATATCTTATTTGGTATGAAGGTAATTTCCGAAACTGGTGGTTATGAAGGTTGTATTTATTTAAATGGAGAAAAAATTGATTTTAAGAGCCCAGTGGATGCGTTAAAAGCAGGAATAGGAATGGTACACCAAGAATTTTCACTAATTCCAGGGTTTACAGTAGGCGAGAATGTGCTACTGAACATGGAAAAGACCAAAAGCAGCTTGATTTCAAAAATTATAGGAAAAAGGGTTGAAACTATAGATTTACCAGAAATGCGAAAGAGCGCACAAATTGCAATAGATAAATTGGGTGTTGAACTTAATACAGAGACCTTGGTATCTGAAATGCCAGTTGGACACAAGCAATTTATAGAAATAGCTCGTGAAATTGATCGTAGTGAGGTTAAGCTTATTGTATTAGATGAGCCCACAGCAGTACTTACAGAATCTGAAGCAGATGTTCTCCTGAAATCCATGAGGCTACTCGCTGATTTAGGAATTTCCATTATATTTGTATCTCATAGACTTCACGAAATAACAACTATTTGTGACACTATTGTTGTACTTCGAGATGGTGTGTTTGTGGTGGAAAAACCAGCAGCGGGGGTAGATGTAAGGCAGATTGCTGAATGGATGGTTGGGCGTGATGTTGATTTAGAAGGCATACAGCACAGAAGGCCTGCAAGTGAAATCGATCAGGAGGATATTATTTTTGAAACCCGAAATCTCTGGGTGGACATGCCAGGAGAAACAATAAGAGATGTATCATTAAAGGTTCGACGTGGAGAAATTTTAGGTATTGGTGGTCTTTCGGGTCAAGGTAAGCTTGGAATTCCTAATGGAATTATGGGACTTTTTGCGTCTGGTGGGGAGATTTTTTTTGAAAATAAACCACTTCCTTTAAATAATACTCTAAAAGCGCTTCAAAGTGGATTAGCATTTGTATCAGAGGACCGTAGAGGTGTAGGATTACTTTTAGATGAACCTATTGACTGGAATATTACTTTTAACGCAATGCAAATTCATAATAAATTTCTCAAAAAAATTGGAAAAATAATCAAGTGGCGTGACGAGAAAGCTATGAAAGTATGTGCACAGGAATATATAAAGTCACTAGAAATTCGGTGTACTAGTGAACGTCAACTAGCACGCAACCTCTCAGGTGGGAATCAACAAAAAATTTGCCTAGCAAAGGCATTTGCATTAAGCCCAACTCTATTATTCGTGTCTGAACCTACCCGTGGTATTGATGTAGGAGCGAAAAAATTAGTTCTGGATGCATTAAGAAAATATAATGAAGAAAACAATACAACCATAGTTATTATATCCTCAGAACTGGAAGAACTTAGGTCTATAAGTGATAGGATCGCCATAGTTTGTGAAGGAAAGGTATTTGGAATCCTGCCACCAGATGCTGAGATAGCCGAATTTGGGTTATTGATGTCTGGAGAATATCAAATAAACGAAGAAGGTGAAAAAGTATGGTTGCGATAAATAAATTTATCAAAGACTTTGGATGGCCTCGCATGATTATTGGCATCTTCTTACTATCATTATTTATTATAGCACCTTTTTTCGGGGTAAGGATCGATACATCTTTAAGTGATGTTATTGTACGTTTTGGGATGAATGGTATCATGGTGCTTTCTATGGTGCCTATGATACAATCAGGATGTGGCCTCAACTTTGGCATTCCAGTTGGATTAATATCTGGAATGATGGGAGCTGTGATTAGTCTTGAGTTTAATCTTACAGGTTTTGCAGGTATTGCATTAGCTATGTTAATTGGACTTGTTGTTGCAGCAGTGCTTGGGTATCTTTATGGTGTGCTTTTAAACCGTGTTAAAGGCGATGAAATGATTATAGCTACATATGTAGGTTTCTCATTCGTCTTTTTAATGAATATTATGTGGCTAATACTTCCCTTTAAAAACCCTGCAAGCGTGTTAGGTTTCAAGGGTGAGGGACTCCGTGTCACAATTAGTATTGAAGAGTACTGGTTTCACATTCTTAGTGATGTTTATAAAATTAATGTCTCCAAACACTTGATTTTCCCTACAGGGATGATTCTGTTTTTTATTCTTATGGCTTTACTTGTATGGGGATTCTTTAAAACAAAGCTTGGTACTGCTATTACCGCGGTTGGTTCTAATCCAGATTATGCAAGGGCCTCAGGAATTAGCATTGACAAAATGAGAATTGTATCAGTAATGCTATCAACGATGCTTGCAGCAGTTGGTATGATTGTTTATCAGCAAAGCTTTGGTTTTATTCAGATGTACAATGCCCCACAAGCATTTGTATTGGCAACGGTTGCGGCTATACTACTCGGTGGTGCCTCCGTTAACAAAGCAACAATCACCAATGTAGTTATTGGAACAATTTTGTACCAGGGTATTTTGACAATGACGCCATCAGTCATAAACAGTGCGATCAATATTGACGTATCTGAAATCATCCGGATAATAGTTTCTAACGGATTGATTGTATATGCTCTGACGCGGAAAGCGAGGTAGAACATGAATTACGATAAGAAAAAAATGAGCCGTATGCTTACTGGCAGTGCTGTTCCACTATTGTTTTTAATCATCAGCATAATAGCTATACCGTTTTCAGGGTTTTCCACAACTTTTTTGGTGAATCAGATTATAACGCGTTTAGTAAGAAATTCTTTCCTAGTATTATCACTACTTTTACCTATAATGGCAGGAATGGGTATCAACTTTGGAATGATTTTGGGGGCTATGGCAGGCCAAATCGGATTGATATTCATTACTGATTGGGGTATTACGGGAGCGCCAGGGCTTCTACTTGCGGCACTTATTGCATTACCCATTGCTATAGGCCTAGGATACTTTTGCGGTTTGGTACTAAATAGAGCAAAAGGTCGTGAGATGATTACTTCCATGATGTTAGGCTTTTTTATTGCCGGCATTTACCAATTCTTTCTTTTATACATGTGTGGGTCTGTAATTCCTTTCAAGAGTAAAACAATGCTACTTTCAAGAGGTTATGGCGTACGTAATGCCTTGAATTTGGATGTAGCTAAAGGGTTTGACAAGTTAATTTTAATAAAAATAAATGGTATAAGCATTCCCATTGGAACCATTATGATTATAGGTTTGATTTGTATCTTCACAGTTTGGTTTAGAAAAACAAAACTTGGCCAGGATATGAGAGCTGTAGGACTTGATATGAGTGTTTCTGGTACTGCGGGTATAGCGGTTGATAAGACCCGTATTCAATCCATTGTGATTTCAACAGTCCTTGCTTGTTTTGGACAAATCATTTATCTGCAAAATATAGGAACACTAAACACCTATAATGGAGCGGATCAAGCCGCCCTTTTTGCAGCTGCGTCACTTTTAGTTGGTGGTGCAACGGTTGTTAAGGCTAGTATACCAAATGCTATTATTGGTACAGCACTTTTCCATTTAATGTTTATAGTTATGCCTATGGCAGGCAAAAATATTACTGGGTCAGCTATGATTGGAGAATATTTTCGTATGTTTATATCCTATGGAGTTGTTACTCTAGCGCTAGTTCTCCACTCTTGGAAACGGCATAAAGATAAAGAGATGGAGAGGCTGAGTTTTCGGTTAGACTTTGTAAAAAAGATTGATAAATAACAAAAAAATAATAATAATAAGTGAATAGAAATATATTAAAAAATAGTATGAAAGATATAAGCCCAGAGTTGGAAGATTACTTCTCACTCTGGGGCTTATATATTTATATTTTGAAGTAGCATCAATTATGGATAATAGCATTTTTTTTATTTTTTAACCGCTGTTTGTAGTCATACATATTTTTATCAGCAATCCTAATTAACTCATTATAATCAGTTCCATTTTGTGGGAAGCTGGAAATGCCATAACTAAAGCTACAGATAATAGTATTTTCTTCGAATAGTATTGGATTATTAGCAAATTCTTCAACTATGTGTTCGAATCTTTCAATTGTGACTTGCAAATCTTCTTCTAAAAGAACTGCAACAAATTCATCTCCACCAAACCTTGCAAATATATCTGGAATTCTAATTTTACTGC
Organism: Clostridium sp.; assembly: GCA_047624165.1. Lineage (GTDB taxonomy): Bacteria > Bacillota > Clostridia > Clostridiales > Clostridiaceae > Clostridium_AD. The sequence goes on from JBLHPD010000025.1 coordinate 21,092, forward strand.
TTAAACCACTGGCAAAGTTTTTAATTAATTCATCTCCAGCTAGATGTCCATAACTATCATTAATAGATTTTAAACCATTTATATCAAATATAACTACTAAAAAACGTTCATTATGTGTTTCGGCTTTATCTAAGAATATATCAAATAGTTCTTCAAAATATCTTCTGTTATATACATTTGTTAATTTATCATATCTAGATAAGTAAACAGTTTCTTCATAAAGCGCATACTTTGCAATACCAAGCTCAATTTGTTGTTTCAAGTATTCCATTACCTCTAAATCAGAATCATTAAAAGCATTATTATGTGTGCTGTCAATATTTATTAAACCGTATAACTGATTATCTAAAAGAATCGGTGTACTAATAGATGATTCGACTTTAATTCTAGCTGCATTTTCTAAAACCTTGTTGTATTTTTGGAATTTTAGATTTTGAATATCATTAATAATAACAGCTTTATCCAAATGTCCACCACTTGCTTTCCAAAAAAAAGAATCTTTTAGTTTAAGACTAAATATGTCAGATAGACTGCTATCATATCCCTTACTGGCAATCATTTTTAAATTTTCTGTCTTATCTAAAACTAATACACAACCAAGACTAATATTATTCATTGCTTCCGTTACCTTTTCTAAAAGCAATACAAATAATTTTTTGATATCATTTTCTGCAAGGATAGCCTGGCTCATTTCTAACATTGATTCTTTTAGTTTTAAAAGTCTAGTTATCTCATTTTCCATTTTTTTTCGTTGAGTAATATCAATCATGTTTCCTACGATTCCCTTTACTAAACCTACTTTGTTTACATTTACTCCTTTTGTAAAGAGAATATCATGTATTGATCCGTCTGCATATTTCACATGTGTTTCGTAAACTTGCTTTCCTTTTGACTGCATAAGTTCCATATCCGCTTTATAATAAATATCCGCCAGATTTTTTGGGCTTATATCATAAACAGTATGGCCAATAATTTCCTCTTTTTTTAAACCTAAATATTCTATAAAGGCAAGGTTGCAATGTTTATATATTCCATGCTCATCCTTATAGAAGATTGGATTAGGGATGGAGTCAATAAGGGTTTGCAGAAACGTGTTATTTTGTTGAAGAAACAATACTTTATTACAATTTTTGTAATTATTAGAGTTGGATTGAGAAGAAAGTTCTTTTGTTTGCCTTAATTGTGGTTTGATAAACTTATATCTACGCATAAAAATTCCTCCTCTGAAAATAGGTTAGTCTTAAGCAAATTAAGATGTTTTGAATAAATGCAGTATATATATATAAATAGTTATTATATGACAATTATCTCATGAATATACTAGAAATATCTATTATTTTTATTATATTTCCAGTAATTGTAGTTGTCAAGTAAAAAAGATGTTTTAATTGGTTATGTACGATGTTTTAAAGGGTACAATAGCGTTTTTAGCTTAGGTAATTAGATATTGTATGATATATTATAGTATAATGGAAATGGATGAATTTGTGCGATAAAATCGCTAGAAAAGCCAAAATACTGTTAGGTGGTAATAAAATGAATGACATAGGCGGTATAGAAAGATTAAGGAATATATATTCAGAACTAAAAGGATTCTAAGTGTTTCTATGATTGAAATTGTCATCAAAAATGGACAATGAATTAAAGTAATAATTAGCATTATGCAAATAAAATTATTAAAGGTTTGAACTTATTGTCAAAAGAAGGACTTAAAGTGTATGAACTCCTATATATTAAAAGTCTTGAAGGTTTTATAAATAAATTGAAGGAAGGTAGAATTATGACGTCAAAGGAAACAATAAAAAGCATAGAAGAAAAAGGGCTCCAGTTAATTGAAGATATAGTAGATATAATTGGAGTAGGAAAAGTAGGGCATCTTGGCGGTTCATGTTCATGTGCACATGTTGTTGCAGCATTATATTTTTATAAGATGAATATAGACCCTAAAAATCCTAAATATGAGGATAGGGACAGATTTTTATTAAGCAAGGGACATGCAGCATTAGTGCAATATGCAGCACTTGCAGAAGCAGGATTTTTACCTAAAGAAGAATTAAAAAAGGTGAAATGCTTGGGGGCAATGCTTCAAGGTCATCCTGATATTACAAAAACACCTGGAGTTGAAGCAAATACAGGGTCACTCGGACAGGGGCTTTCAATAGCAAATGGAATGGCACTAGGCCTCAGGCTAGATGGTAAAAAAAGCAGGGTATACGTTGTGATAGGTGATGGAGAAATGGCTGAAGGTCAAATATGGGAAGCTGCCATGGCTGCTTCAAACTTTAAGATAGATAACCTTGTTGCAATAGTTGATAGAAACAGGATTCAGGCAACAGGAGCTATAGTTGACAGATTTAATACCAACCCTATCGTTCCTAAATGGGAAGCTTTTGGATGGAATGTAATAGTGATAGATGGACACGACGTGGCTCAGATAATAGAGGCACTGGATAGTGCAGAAAAGGTTAAAGGAAGGCCTACGGTTATAATAGCTGAAACAATTAAGGGGAAATGTATATCTTTTGCAGAAAATAATGCTGCATTTCATAATGGTTCGATGACAACGGAACAATACGATACAGCAAAAGGTGATATACAATCATTAAGAATTGGGGGTGCATTATAAGATGAGTACAAATAGTTTGAGAAAAGCATACGGTGAAACACTTGTTGAACTGGGAAGTGAAAATAAAAACATAGTAGTATTAGAAGCTGATCTTGGAAAGTCTACTATGTCATGCTTTTTTCAGGATAAATATCCTGAAAGATATTTTGAAATGGGAATAGCAGAACAAAATATGGCATCAACAGCAGCAGGTCTTTCACTTACAGGAAAGATACCGTTTATAAGTACATTTGCAGTGTTTATGTCGGGAAGAGCATATGATCAGATTAGACAGACAATTTCCATTGGAAAATTAAATGTAAAAATATGTGGTTCAAGCTCGGGATTGTCAGATTATGGGGATGGTTCAACACATCAGTCAATTGAAGACGTTTCCATAATGCGGGCGATACCAAATATGACAGTACTTGTTCCAGTTGATGCAGTTGAGACAAGAAAAATGGTTAAGGCAGCAGCTCAGTATGAAGGACCTGTGTATATAAGGATAAATCGAAATGAATTGCCAATATATACTAGAGAAGATACAAAGTACACTATAGGTAAAACATATACGATGCGTGAAGGAAAAGATGTTGTAGTCTTTGCAAATGGAGTTATGATATCTAAGGCAATGGAGGCAGCAGAGGAACTTGAGAAGGTAGGGATATCTGTAAAGATAGTCAATGTAAGTACAGTGAAACCTCTGGATGAAAAAGCAATAAAAGAAGCAGTAGCTGGGTGCAAAGCAGTTGTTACGGCTGAAGAACACACTATAATAGGTGGGCTTGGAAGTGCTATAACTGAAGCTTTAAGACTAGAAACAAACCTTCCTATTGAGTTTGTTGGAGTAAAAAATTGCTTTGGCACATCAGCGCAGAATTATGATGACTTGATGGAGTATTATGGATTAACTCCAAAGGCAATAAGTGATGCAGTATTAAAGTTGGTTCAAAAATAAAAACTGGAGGTAAGTAATATGAATATAGGATTTATAGGTCTTGGAATAATGGGAAAACCCATGGCAAAACTTCTTTTAAAAGCAGGACATAGCCTTGTTGTATATGACCTATTTAAAGATGCAGTAAAGGAAATTATAGAAGCAGGAGCGCAGGAAGGGTTTTCACCAAAAGATGTGGCACAAAGAACGGATGTGATAATTACAATGCTTCCTAATTCACCTCATGTAAAGACTGCAATACTTGGAGAAAACGGTGTGCTTGAGGGTATAAAGGAAGGCTCAATAATAATTGATATGAGCTCTATAGCACCCCTTGCATCTAAAGAAGTAGCAGCAGAAGTGGCAAAAAAGGGAGTAGAAATGCTAGATGCACCAGTTAGTGGTGGGGAGCCAAAGGCAATAGATGGAACACTCTCAATTATGGTTGGTGGAAAGAAAGAAGTATTTGATAAGTGTAGCGATTTACTTTCAATAATGGGCAAGTCCGTTATTCTTTGTGGTGAGATAGGTGCAGGAAATATGACAAAGCTTGCTAACCAGATAATAGTTGCACTTAATATTGCAGCGATGTCTGAGGCATTAACTCTTGGAACAAAGGCAGGAGTTGACCCAGAAATAATATATAAGGCAATCAGAGGTGGACTTGCAGGCAGCACAGTACTTGATGCAAAAGCCCCTATGGTCTTAGACGGTGATTTTAAGCCTGGATTTAAAATAGACCTTCATATAAAGGATTTGGCAAATGCAATAGAGACAGGGCATGATGTTGGAGTACCACTTCCTTTAACTAGTCAAATAATGGAGATACTACAAGCTCTAAAAGTTGATGGATATGGGCAAAGTGACCACAGTGCTATAGTTAAGTTTTATGAAAAATTATCAAAGGTTGAAGTTAGAAAGAATAATAAGTAAGAATTATATAAAAATGTACTCAATAGCTCTCTGAGTTATTGAGTGTTAGGGTTTTAAAACTCATTGTACAGGCACAGAGAGATTATTTTGGCGCTCATACCTTTGAAAGAGTTGATAAAGAAGGAATATTTCATCATGAATGGGTAAGTGATTCTAAGGAAAAACAGTAAATATTAAAACCTGCAGTTTATATTTTAAACTGCAGGTTTGTTTTTTAACTTACAAGAGGCTGTTACTTAAGATTATATCAATAAAACTTTTGATTAAATAAAATCAAAAATGCCATTGACCTTCGTAATAGTCAATGGTATACTAAAAGTTGACACAATTATAACATTTAACATATATAACGATATGCTTTCAATTACATTGTAGCATAACACAATTGATTTGTCAATGGTATTTATAAAAATAATGAAAGGACTAGTATTTATAAAAATAATGAAAGGACGGAAAAAATGGAGAATAATTTTATGCTGATCCCAGCTGTTATGATGAACAAACTGGCAATTACAGAAATTATAAAATGCAATGAAACAACATCCCGTTATGGGTTAATGCTTTCTAAAGCAGATGCACAAGAACTTGTTGTAACACGTTCAGAATCCCTAAGCAGTAACGGTCGTATTGAATTTGCAGGTGGAATTATTAATAAACTGATTATAGAATTTTGTGATTCCCCCTTTATTTCTCAATTCAACTATGCTGCTACATTAAGTGAATTGATAGAAACCTTCTACTATTTTAAAAACGAGACACTCGATGAAATTAGCGATGATGATCTGATTTTATTGATGAAGGAGTTTTTTGATGAAAACTGTAAAGGTTCTATTGAACTGCTACAAAATAGAGAGTTAGAAGAATTGGCACGCAATATACGATATGGCGTTAGTAATTATGAAGATGCATGGGAAAATACTGAAAATTTTTATGATGAGGTGAATTATGATGAATAATATTGAAAAACAACATTTAATTAAAAGAGAAAATCTAAATGATACATATTATTTTCAGTCTATTTTACAGGAGGCCTATGCACTTAAACTGTTGACTGATTCTCAGCTTGAGAGTATTCAGCTACAAAGTATGCAACTATTAATGAAACAGACAGAAAAATATACAGGAGGCGAGAGTAGTTCCGTAAAAGTAGAGACTGCTCAGAGTATTATGCAATCAATCTTTTATAGTATTGGAATCTACTTAAAGAGCTTTGAGGATATAGATATGAGTATAGAGGAACTTAAACAAAAACCTTTATTAGAAATGTTAAGGCATGGCAAGAAATTAATAGTAATACAATTAGATAATGCTAGAAAAATATTTTATGAAATAAGCAGTGATAGCATTGTCACAGATAATTGTGCTTATAACGATACAATGCCGAGTGGGATACAAGTTTTTTTCTCTTCCTATGATGTTGAATTTGCTGCCCACGATACCCCTGCATCTATAGACTACCCTTTAAGCAACGATAAAATGGAGTTGGTTGGTATAGATTATATCTATAGTTATCTTATAAAGTTGTCTTTGGAAAATAAGTTTTGTAAAAACTTTAATGAATATGATATTCAATGTTTGCTACGCGGGTACGACAATCATTATAAAGAATTACTTATAAATATTTTTGGACTTTTGGTAACAAACTTGATAGGCTCTTTATTAGTAAATGAAAATATGCTTCAGCTTAATATTAAGCCATTAGACAGGCAGTGTTTACAACGCAAATTGTGTGATCTGTCACAAAGTAAGCTAGACACAATGTTAAAGGATGCATCGACACAACTCTGCGAACAGCTTAATATTTCAGATGCTTTATTGCAAAAACATATTGAAGCAACTGTATTTGATTTATCTACGAGATTGAAAAATGCTTTAGAAAATAATCGATTGGAATCAATATTTGTTACTTTAAAAGAAGACTATGCAAAACCAGATTTTCAATTTGAAGATGGCATAAAAATGGATGATGAGTTATTCCGAAACGTAATGGATGAAATTAAAGAATGCAGATATGTATCAGATAAGATAGCGATAATCCAAAGAAAAATTCACAGTAGTGTTGATTTGATAGATATTCTTGAAGGGTATTGTATATTTGACAATGAATTTTCTGAGATTTTTAAATCACTGGGAGATATGGAACTTGCTTTACTTTTAAAGAAATTACCAACATATACTATAGATTCAAGCTTTCATTTTACAGAAAATGAAAAAGAATGGCATATTAGGCTAAGCTGTTTTTTAGAAGGAATTGATTTAATAAGGCAAAAAAGCATTAGAGAATTATCTGAAAAAATAAACTCTATGAAATAAAAGGCGAAGGAACTTTTGCAAGTAGTATTTTAAATATAGTAGATGCATTATTTAAAGGAGATACTCATTAGTTTATAGAATCTGTAATAATAGAGGTAGCAAAAGAATAAGGGGCAACTTAAACTAATGGATATCAAAATCACATTAAGGATATATACGTGTATAATAATATATATATGTGATAATATTTTAAATTATTAAGTATTATTTTAGAAGATGTAATAAGTAATATATATGAAGATTTTCGGTGAATTGCTAGTTCCGAAATATTGGAAAATCACAATGTGAAAAAGGGGGAATCAGCGTGTATTTGATCCCATTGCCACGCAAGGTTACAGAAAAGAAAGGATTTTTTTTAATAAGTCACAATACTGCCATTGTATTAGATGTGGCACTAGATGATAATGATTTGGAAAGCGCAAAGATGCTACAACAGGAAATAAAAAAAGTTATCGCAATTACGTTGCCCATCAAAAAAGTGCTGCGAAATGCAGGAAATCATGGAGAAAACTGCATTTGCTTAGAATATGACAATATAGATACAAGAGAGGAATCTTACCTGCTGACTGTGACAACGAATAAAATTACCATCGCAGCTTGTTCAAACCGCGGATTCCTGTATGGCGTAGCAACGCTGATTCAGCTATGCAAGATATACCGTGCGGAAATTGGATGCGTGGAAATTGAAGATGAACCATCTTATTCAAACAGAGGCTATATGCTAGATGTTAGCCGTGGAAGGGTACCCACTATGTCCAGCCTAAAAGCGATGGTAGATCGATTATCTCTTTATAAAATTAATCAACTTCAGTTATATATGGAAAACTGTTTACGGCTAGATGGCTTTGAGGAAATTTGGTCTCAGACTGATCCTATTACTCCCGAAGAAATTTTAGAACTAGATCGTTATTGCAATATAAGAGGCATTGAACTAGTACCTTGTATAGCATCTTTTGGGCATTTATATGATTTGCTGCGTTCGCAGAGTTTTGGTAAATACAGAGAAATGGACACCGGTCTGGGAGATGCATTTACTTGGTATAACAGAATGAGATACCACATCATTAACGTGTCTGACCCCGAAAGTTTTACTCTTATTACTGGTATTCTTGACCAATACATCCCTTTGTTCCGCAGTGATAAAATAAATATTTGTTGCGATGAAACATTTGATTTGGGTAAAGGGAAAAGCGCTACAATGGCTAAAGGAATGGTTTATGGGGAACTGTATCTTTCTTATGTCAACAAGTTAGTGGAATATCTCCAAAACAAGGGAAAAAAGGTAATGATTTGGGGAGATATTGTGCAGAACCATCACGAACAGATGGGGAAGTTAAATTCACAGGTTACCTGTCTTAATTGGTATTATAATTACGGTGCTAAGGAAGAAATTGTTAAAATATTCTCCGACAAAGGATTAAAGCAGTATGTATGCCCAAGCGTATCTGGTTACAGCAGACTAGTGAATGCTTATGACATGAGTTTTACAAATATTAGAGAGATGGCGAAGCTCGGTAATCAGTATAATGCAGAGGGATTTTTAAATACCGACTGGGGAGATAGTGGCCACATTAATATGCCGGCTCTTGCTATTCCCTGCATGATTTACGGTGCGTCGCAAGGTTGGAACGTTGACGACGACAGGGAGTTTAGTGCCATAGACGAGGCTATTTCACTGGTGGAATATGGAGACCATACAAAGAATCTTGTGGGACTTTTACGTGAACTTTCGCGTCAAGATATAATCACTTTTAACGATTTGGCATTTTTTAGAGATTATAAGGTATATAATCAGACCTACCCAGATGTTGAAACCTCTTTGTATGAAAAAGCTAAAAATGAAATGATGCAGGTTTCAGAGAGTCAGCTTAAGACAGCAGTTTACAAATGTGCGGAAATAATCAATAGTCTTAAACAGAATGAAAGCGGATCCTATGCATACCTTCAAGAGGAAATGCTTGAGTATTATCTTGCTGCCCGCGGTGTAGCATTGATGCAAGAATTAACGCTGATTATTAAAGAACGAGAGTACGGTCAGAATGTATTTCCGATGGATACGACATATGAACTGGCAAGTAAGCTAGAGTATTGGCTTATGGATTATTGTACTGAGTGGAGGACTGTGAGCCGCGAGAGTGAATTGTATCGAATAAAAGAGTTTATTTGGCAAATCTGTTCCATTCTCAGAAAGTATGATTCGAAGTTACACAGCTGATTACAGTCGTATATAGATGTATAATTATAAAAAAATACATTATAAAAAGCTGTGAGCTCAAGTTCACAGCTTTTATAATTAAGAAAGTAGAAATAATATATTAAATCTATAAAAATTGCTTTCTATTATTATATAAAGACTTATAACCTAAGTTTAAGGATAAAAAAACTGTTACACAAACAGAAGTACAGATTGCAATCATAATAGCTATTTGATACATAATGGCGGTTATGTTACAATTATACATAAATTGGGTTTGCAGATTAGAAGAATGATTTCATAAGCTAATACCTAAAAAATTGTTATCCTTATTTAATAAAATTTTCGAAATAGATAATAAACAAATGTACATAACGGCAAGTATAGGAGTGGCATTATACCCAAAGGATGGGACCGATACAAATACTATTTTGAAGACATAAACAGTTGAGGTGAGATAAATTCACTTTGACTGTTTTTTTATTTTATAAATACATATAATTAGATTAACATTAACTATTAACAATGGAGTTAATTGGAGTGTCATTAATAGAAGAAGCTAAAAAATTGGATATTTCAAGTCTTGATATTATCAAAATGATTGAGAGGGGGATTTAATATGGGCACAATAAAAATTTCAAATGCAAGTAAAAAGTCTGGGGATACTTTTGCATTAGATAATATCAAGACAAAAATTGCATAATATATTAGAAGAAAGGCCGCAAAAATTGCGCCATTTTATAAAATTATATAAATTATCCCTATTATGGGCTATACTATTAATAAGATTGTGCGAAGCAAGTACATATTACTTATTTTACAATACGGAAAAAAAGTTTCAAGGGAGGAACAGATATGACGGAAAAAACTAATTCAAATTTTAAATATCCAATGCTTGAGATAAACTTAAAGAAGATACATGAAAACATTAAATCCATGGTAGACTTATGTGAATTACATGGGATAAATATTACGGGGGTAGTTAAGGGATTTAATGCAATACCAGAGGTTGTAGAACAATATGAAAGTGCAGGATGCACATATATAGCGAGTTCAAGAATAAACCAAATAATCAGACTGAAGAAACACGGTATACAGAAACCATTTATGTTGGTTAGAATTCCAATGTTTAGTGAAATAAAAGAAGTGGTTAAGTTTGTTTCAGTTAGTCTTAATTCGGAACTAGAAACATTAAATATGATTCAAAAGGAATGTGAATTGCAAGGTGAAAAACATAAAGTAGTTCTAATGCTTGACCTTGGAGATTTAAGAGAAGGAATTGTTGACGAAGAAGAATTCATTAATTTAGCAGAATATGTAGAGAATAATCTTAAAAATATTGAGTTACTTGGAGTAGGGACTAATTTAGGTTGTTATGGATCAATAATGCCGTCGCAAGAGAATTTAGGAAGACTCTGTAACATCGCTGAAATAATTGAAAGTAAAATAAACAGGAAACTAGAAATGATTTCAGGAGGAGCTACAAGCTCAATACCTTTAATGATAGACGGAAAAATGCCTAAAAGGGTAAATAATTTAAGAGTAGGCGAGGCTATATTATTAGCAAAAGATTTAGATGAATTCTGGGGATATGATATGAAACATATGCATCAAGATACATTTGTACTAAAAGCTCAAGTTGTAGAAATAAAAAACAAACCTACACATCCTATTGGAGAAGTATTTATTGATGCTTTCGGAAATAAACCAACTTATGTGGATAACGGAATAAGAAAAAGGGCGTTACTTGCAGTGGGTAAACAAGATTTTGGGTTACAGGATAATTTAATTCCACAAAGACAAGGTGTTAAAGTTATAGGGAGTAGTTCTGATCACCTAATTATAGATATTGAAGATTGTGATATTGAAATTAAATTAGGGGACATACTTGGTTTTACAATGTTCTACTCACAAATGATGTATTTAAGTGGATATTCAGGTGTACCTAAAGTTTTTTTATAAGGTGGAGGAATTATGATAATAAAAAAAACAGATAATAAAATTAAAATTAAAGTAGCAATTCTAATTTTGATTTTATTAGGTATAGTTGTTTTTGGAATAAATTTTGCACCCTGGATTATTGAAAAAGTGAAACAACCACAAGCGCTAAGGGAATATTTGAGATCTTTTGATAGATTAGGATTTTTGATGTACATACTATTACAGGCAGCGCATGTAATAGTAGTGGTAATCCCCGGAGATTTAATTAGCATTTGTGGTGGCTTTATTTATGGTATTCCGTTGGGGTTTTTATTATCCATAATTGGGATAATGCTTGGGACAGTTTGTGCATTTTATATTTCAAGATTATTAGGATATGAACTTATAAGTAAAATAGTACCAAAAGAAAAAATAGATAAAATAAGTAATACGTTAAATTCAACGGAAGGTACGGTTGGTTTGTTAATAATCTGTCTAATTCCGATTATACCAAAGGATTTGATGATATATATAGCCGGTCTTACACCAATAAAAGCATCAAAATTGTTTTTTGTTTATTCATTATCAAGGATACCTGGAACTCTTATTTGGGTATCAATTGGAGCGCAGGCTTATAATAAAGATTTAAAAGGGATAATTGTTATTTTAATAGTACTTACCATGTTAATTATGACTGGAATTATATTAAAAAATATGTATAAGAAAATGGGAAATAGGGGTAACATATAATTTAAACAGACTTTATAAAGATATTCAGGAGGTTGTAGCTATGCAAAGCAGATTTGATAGAAAGTATCTTAAGTATGTAATATATGTCGCCCTGGCAGCAACTTTAATTTTTATAAGCTATAATGTAGTTTTTAATTTTGGAGACTTTTTGAGAAGTATTATTGATGCAATTAAAAATTTGCTTTCAATGATTTCACCCCTGATTACAGGTATTATAATTGCGTATCTACTGTATCCATTATCAAAGCTCATAAATGATTTTCTTATTAAACGTCTAAAACTTAAATGTAAGACCCATTTGCTTAGTATTGTACTAACATATTTAGCAGTAATTTTATTGTTTATTCTACTTGTTTATAGTGTTTATGCAATGATTGGTGGGCAAATTAGTAACAATGAGACATTATCAGTTATGTTCACGTCTATAGGCGATTATGTAAAGAGGTATAATGAATTCTTTGATTACATTAACAGAAGAATTACTGATAGTGGTCTTTCAGGAAATATAAAGGATTATTTATCCAAAGCTATAAAGCAAATATACCCTTACTTATCAGTTTCTATAGGCAATATAATTAAATTGTCTGCGGGTATAGGTAGCAGCGTTATAACTAGTTTTATTGGGTTGTTTATTTCTTTTTATTTATTAAAGGACTATGAGTATTTTAAAAAACTATATTTAAATTCTATGAGTCTTCTAATAAAGGAAAACAAATTTAAAAGGTTTAATAGAACTGCCAATGAAATTAATTATATTATATCAAGATTCATAAGAGGCCAATTGCTTGTGGGTTTAATAGTTGGCTTAATAAGTAGTATTGGGCTATCTATTATCGGAATCGATTTTGCTTTTCTTATTGGATTTACTGCAGGTATTGCTAATGTTATACCCTATGTTGGTCCACTAATTGGTTGTATCCCAGCAGTTATTGTTGGTCTTCTTAGTCCCAGTCCTATTATGGCTCTATGGGCAGTGCTTCTACTTCTTGTCGTTCAGCAGCTTGATGGTGCAGTTATATCACCAAAAATTGTAGGAGATAGCATGGGATTACATCCGATTTTTGTAATAGTGGCAATAACCATCGGTGGTACACTAGCCGGTATACTTGGAATGCTTTTGTCTGTACCTATTGCCGGCATAATAAAACTTTTCTTAACAAAGTTTATAGAAAAACGGCAGGAGCAAGTGAACTCAGAGGGTTAAGTTCAAAAAAGTTGAGTATTATACTAT
>JBLHPD010000026.1:0-33769 GCA_047624165.1 Clostridium sp.
TATAGAAATCATAGCACATTTTGTATGTATTTACATTATAATATTCCTATAATGGTTTCATAAAATATCCTTGATACTTTGTTTGGCTTTATGTTTTAAAAGCATTGCTTTTAATAGCCTCCAAATCCTCATTAGCTATCTTGTAATGCCTGTCTGAAACAATTAATTCATATACAATGTTTTCAATATCAGGTAATTTTAATATGGAACTAACGACACTTTAGAAGAAAGGTTCAAATTCTATAAGTGTGGTTAATGTTTGGTGTTATAGATGTGATTATAAAATATTGACATAATTCAGCATAAATAATATAGTTAGATTTAAGCATCATTGAGAAGGAATGAATAATATGGCTGTTTTAAGCTTATAAATATTTTATATATAAGTAAATCATACTAAAATAATTGATTACAATAATTTGGAAGAACCTAAGAGGGTACAATGTGACGGGTTGGTGCTATTCTATTTTTGATGGAGAGGATATTAGGAACTATATACTGTTGGATGTAAATGAAAGTTATGAGAGATTAACAAAAATGAAGTCTAAAGATATTTTAGGGAGGACTGTATGCCAATGTTTACCTTCACTAGAAAAAGAAATTATTGAAAAACTAAATTTAGTAGTTAAAACAGGGCAATCTCAGAATTACTAATTGTAATTTAGCTGCAATAGAATTATTAGGATGTCATTCTAAGGAATCTATACTTGGAAAAAGTCCAGAAATGTTTTCACCGGAGAAACAGCCAGATGGTCGACTTACTAAAGAAAAAGCATTTGAGATGTATACACGTGCTATGAAAGATGGAAGCAGTTTATTACCTGTTGAGATAATGATGACAACTATCGTTCTTAATGGTAAAAAAGTATTTCATGCTTTACTCCGGGATATCAGAGAGCGTAAACTAATGGAAGATAGATTGCAGTATTTAAGCTATCATGACCAATTAACAGGTTTATATAACAGAAGATTTTTTGAGGAAGCGTTAATAGAAAAATGGGTTGCGACAAGAGGATATTATTGCTAGGCTGGCAGGTGATGAATTTGTAGTTTTATTACCTAATACAAATATAGATGAAACAGAACAAAGAATTAAAAAAAGCTGAAGATAATATGTATAAGAAAAAACTGTTTGAAGCTCCAAGTATGAGAGGTAAAACTATAAACACCATAATTTCTACGCTACATGAAAAAAATAAAAGGGAAGAACAGCACTCCCTTAGAGTTTCGAAATTATGCGAGAGCATGGGTAGAGTCCTTGATTTTAAAATTGTTGGTTTATTGCATGATATAGGGAAAATAGCTATAGAAGAAAATATACTTAATAAGTCAGAGAAACTAACAAATGAAGAATGGAAAGAAATAAAGCGACATCCAGAAATAGGTTATAGAATACTCAGTACAGTAAATGAACTGTAAGAAATGGCACAATATGTGTTAGCTCATCATGAAAGACTTGCTGGGAAGGGATATCCTAAAGGGCTAAAACAGGGGGGGAATACCATTTCAATCAAAAATCATTGCAATAGCTGACGCATAGGATGCTATGATCAGCGAAAGAAGCTATAGTAATGCTTTACCAGAGGAAGTTGCTATAGAAGAACTAAAAAAAAATGCAGGTAGTCAATTTGATGTAGAACTGACAAAAGTATTTATTGAAAAAGTATTGAATAAATGATTTGAATAATAGTGTAAGGTGGGTAAAGTTTGACGATTACTCCCAACATATTATTTCAAATAAGTTAGTTCACATGGTTCATATTATACGTCACAAGCAATAAGAGTTTGTGGCGTCTTTAATTGTGACGACTTAGGAAAATATGCGGATATAAATTATGGTATTGTTAAGATGGAATCGTAAACTAATGTGTCATATGAAAGATTTAAATAGTAATTTGAATTACGAATTAATAGTAAATAGTTCTAACTAGAAATTTTATATAGCATCAGTTTAAAGCAGTGATATATCTGGGGTTTAATTAAGGAGGTTAGAGAATGCTTAAGATTTTTTTGATTGAAGATGATGAAACAATTGCTTTAGGTATAAAGTCATTTCTATTGAAAAATAGTTATAAGGTTATCCATGCAGAGAATTTAAAAAAAGGGAAAGAGCTTTTTAAAACAGACATTGACATAATATTACTAGATTTAAATTTACCTGATGGTTCAGGTTTTGATTTTTGCTGTTATGTAAAAGAGATTAAGGATATTCCTATTATTTTTCTTACTATTAGGGATGAAGAATGCGATATTATAAAAGGACTAGATATTGGAGGGGATGATTACATCACCAAGCCTTTTAAATTAAGTGTTTTGCATTCTCGTATACTTGCTGTTTTACGCAGATCTGTAAAACAGCAAATATACGAAGATGTTCTATGGTGTGGGAATATTAAAATGATTAAATCAGAAACAAAGGTATATAAAAATAATCTCGAAATAGAACTTACAATTGGTGAATACAATCTATTTAGGCAACTATTAGAAAATAAAAACCGTACTTTAACACGAGGAGTTTTATTGGAAAATTTGTGGGATATCGATGGGGAATTTGTAAATGATAATATATTATCAGTAGCTATAAAGCGTCTTCGTCAAAAACTGGATAATACAATTATTAAAACAGTGAGAGGAATAGGTTATAGGTTAGATGAGTAAGTGGGATATGAATAAAAAGAAAATTACTTTATGGATGGTTATTAGCTTTTTATGTATAACAATTTTTTGTATTATGCTTGGAGGTCTCATTTTTAAGCAGACAGAGAAGCTTTTTTATGAAAAAGCCGCACAGCTTATAGCGGTTGCTGTTAAGGCTAATCCTAATATTGAACAAGTATTGATATCATCGCTAAAAACTAATAATATAACAGAAATTAATAAAGGAAAAAGAATATTAGAGCAATATGGATATAGTGAAGGATTTTTATATAGTTCTTATAAGCGTAAAAATTTTAATATAGTTACAGTTGGTATTTTGTTTTTAATCACTTTACTCTTTTTTTGTTTTGGAGGATTTCTGTTAGGGCTAAATTATATAAAGCGTAAACGTATCGATAATCTTGCAGAATGCCTTTACGCTATCAACGAAGGGAATTATAGAATAAATCCTCAGAAGAAAGAAGACGAATTCTCTATTTTAGAAGACGAACTATATAAAACAGTTGTGCTGCTTCGCGAAAACCAAGAAAAAGAAAGGAAAGAAAAAGAAAAACTAACAAATTACCTTGCAGATATTTCTCACCAAATGAAAACGCCACTTACGTCAATGTCACTTATGATTGAATTATTAGAAGGTAGTCCTATAAATGGAGATGACGCTTTGTATATTGAGCGTATTTCAGCTCAGATATACCGTCTTACTCATTTGGTTTCGTCTTTGTTAATACTTTCTAAATTAGATGCAGGAACATTAACATTAGAATATAAATCGATTAATGTTTATGAATTGGTATGTACTGCTATTGAGCCATTAATTTTAATGATAGAAAAAAAGGAGCAACAATTTTCTATTGAGGAGAATAGTGATGTAGTTTTTATGGGAGATTTTCATTGGAACAATGAAGTCATCTTAAATGTTGTTAAAAACTGTGTGGAACATACACCATGTGGAGGAGAAATTTCCATAGTGTATGAACAAAACCCTATTTGTACACAAATTATTATTGAAGATAATGGGAAAGGATTTCATAAGAAGGATATACCACACTTATTTACTAGATTTTACAAAGGCGAAAATTCAGCTAAAGACAGTGTAGGAATTGGACTTGCTCTTGCTCAATCTATAGTTAAGAAACAAAATGGTGAAATTCGAGCAGAAAATAAAAAAACAGGAGGAGCTAGATTCATAATTAAGTTTTATTCAAATTAAGCAATGTCACCGAACGGTCACTTAACAAAGATATAATTGGGTTTAGAAGATAATAAGGACTAAATATTATAGAAGTAGGCCTTATTAAAGAAGGGAGATAATACTTTGGAAATATTAAGAACTGAAAATCTTACAAAAACCTATGGAATGGATGATACAAAGGTAACTGCATTGGATAATTTAAATTTGAGGATAAGTAAAGGACAATTTGTTGCAATAATTGGTTCAAGTGGATCAGGAAAATCTACACTTCTTCATATGTTAGGGGGAGTGGATAACCCTACAAAAGGAAAAATATATATCGATGACATTGATATTTCATCAATGAATGAAACTGAATTAGCTTTATTTCGAAGGCGAAAAGTAGGAATAATATATCAGTTTTACAATCTTATGCCTACACTAAATGTAGAAAAAAACA
The DNA here is from genome assembly GCA_047624165.1 of Clostridium sp. GTDB lineage: Bacteria > Bacillota > Clostridia > Clostridiales > Clostridiaceae > Clostridium_AD. Next base: position 4,290 of record JBLHPD010000026.1, read on the forward strand.
TATTATTACCTATGCTGCTGGATGGTAAAAAACCTAAAAAAGAACAATTTGATAAGATTATAAAAATGCTTGGTTTAAACGAAAGGCTTAATCATCTACCAAATCAGCTTTCAGGAGGTCAGCAGCAAAGAGTTGCTATAGCACGAGCATTAATTTATAGACCGTCTATCATTCTAGCAGATGAACCTACTGGAAATCTTGACAGAGCAAATACAGAAGCTATTCTTGAGATGTTGAGGGTTTCAAATAAAGAGTATAATCAGACTATGATATTGATTACGCATGACGAAAAAATTGCATTGTCAGCAGATAGAGTGATTAAAATTGAGGATGGCAGAATTGTGTTAGATGAGGTAATTAAGAAATGAAAATTATGAACGAATACACATATAATCATATGAAAAAGAATAAACGACATACAATTTCTATACTAGTTGCTATTATAATTGCTTCGGCACTTCTATGTTCACTATGTATATTTATACATTCTATATGGAAAACAAAAGTAACCACAACAATTGAAAAGGCAGGTTATTGGCATGGGGAATTATACAACTATATATCTGGTGATAAATTAAAATATGTCACAGAAAATCCTAAGGTTGAAACCACGATGATTAAAGGACAGTGGGTTACTGCTAAACTTTCCAATACAAAACGCCCGTATCTATCAATGAGAGATGCTAATACAAATTTTTGGTTGGACATGAGTTTAAAAAATACTCTTACTGAAGGTAGATTGCCTAAAGAATCTGGAGAAATTGTTGTATCAAAATTATTCTTCGCGGATAATCCTTCATATAAAATTGGTGATAAGTTGACTCTTCCCATAGGTAATCGAATGCTTGGTAGTGAACTAATTAACCATCAAGCGACCAAACAATCAGGCGAGACGTTTAAGACAACAGAAACTAATATATATACCATAGTTGGAGAATTAGATATTTATGGTAGTTCTGTCTACCCCGGATATATCGCCATGGGATACTTGAATCCTTCGCACATTCAGCCTGCAGATAAACTTACGGTTTATATGCGTTTTGTGAACCCTCGTACAATCTATGAAACATTACCGCAGATTGCGAAATCTACAGGATTAACCAAAAATGAATTTGGAAAGTATGCAGTTAAGTATAATACATCTTTATTAAGTTTATATGGGATTAGCGATAAAAGTAATATAAATGCTCAAATCATTATGCTGATAGTAATGGCAATAACAATTACTTTACTAGTTATGGGGTCATTTATTCTTATTATCTATAATGCATTTTCTTTGTCTGCTAACAGCAGGATTAAGGAACTAAGTATCCTAAAAAGTTTAGGAGCAACTCCAAGGCAAATTAAGTCTTCTGTTCTCTATGAAGGACTTTTGCTCTGGATTATTCAATTACCAATTGGTATCACGATTGGATATCTATTTAGTCATATTGTGTTTTCTAAAGTTAATAAAATTCTTAGTGTTACAGAAGATTATAGGAATATATATGTTTCCTTCTCATGGGTGGTAGTTGGCTTTTCCATCATCATCTCATTGATTACCATTTTAGTTTCAGCATATATTCCCGCAAGAAAAATTATGAAAGTATCAGCTATTGCTGGAATACGTCAGAATAGTACTAAAATAAAATTTAAGAAACAAAAATCCCACTTAATAATCAACAAAATATTTGGTATAGAAGGCGAACTAGCAATATCACAATTTTCAGCTAACAAAAGGGCTTTACGTACGGCGGCCATATCTCTTTCAATGTGTTTTATCTTAATAGCGGGGTATATTAACATTATAGCCATCTACAATTTAGCCAATTCTAAGAATGCTGAAATACCTACTCATGATATGAAGATTAGCCTAAAAATTATTGATAAACCAAGTGATGAGATGATAAATAAAGTTATTTCGCTGCCTGAAGTTAGGGATAGTGTCATTAAAAGAAAGGTACGTACTTCAATCTATGTAACATCAAAACAGGAGTCAGATGTTTTTGCTAAATATGGAGGATTTGCTAAGGTACCCTCCAAACATAATATATTGAGCGAAAATGGAAAGTATAGAATTATAGTAACTTTAGTTGGATTAAGCGATAAATCATTTAAAAAGTATTGTGGGAAAATTGGTACTGATGATGAATCATATTATAAGGATGATGTGACAACAGGAGTATTGTTAGATAGCACATATCATGTATCAAATAATTCGAAAGTTATGCGAAAAATACCATTGTTAAATATAAAACAAGGCGATAAGCTAGTAATAAACGAAAAAATAGAAAATGATATGAATACAAATTATAAATTTAATGCTCAAGTGGGCCATGTTACAGAGATTTCTCCCTCTGAGCTAGGAATGGGTGGATACAGCTTAGCATATATAGTTCCTATGAAAAACTATCAGCAAATAGTTAGTAATTTTATGCCAGAGCGTATGCTTGAATCTAGCAGTATGTCAATTGATTTATTGGTCGGTGATGAGGATAGTACACGTGTGAAGAAGGAACTAACTCGAATTTGCAGTTCTTATCTTGGATCCGAAGATGTTAATATATGGAGTCTACTCGAAGAAAAAAATAATGACGAACTGGTTCAAAAAGCCGTTTTTATTAGTGTTTTTGCTGTAGCCTTAATGCTTGGATTAATTGGCATTATTAACGCTTTTTCTACCATTTCGAATAATCTTAGACTGCGCAAAAGAGAATTTGCTATGCTTCGGGCAGTAGGATTAACACCAAAAGGATTAAATAAAATATTGATGATAGAAGGTTTATTCTTTGCATTAACACCGATTATTGTTAGTATACCAATAGTATTATTTATTTGTTGGTTTATGTTAAGAGTAGCCTTAATCACATGGTCTGAGTTTATATCTGTTTTTCCAGTTGTACCAATTTTAACCTATGCTATGCTTATAATTGCATCTATATTTTTGGCATATGGAATTTCTTCAACAGGCGTTAAAAAAAGTAATGTAATAGAATCAATCAAAGATGAAATAGAATAATACTAGAGGCTGTTGTAAAAACTGTACCGATTTTAAAAAATGTCTTGTTTTCTATTTTAAAGCATTATATGATGTTTAAAATTAAAGAATATATAATAAATGCTGGGTAAAATGGTTGGATATAATCAACTTTATTACCTAGTATTTTTTGGTTAATAAATATTATGATTTATTTATACTTTGTTTATGGAAAGTAGAGAAATAAGCATTAAAATAGAATTATAAAGGATTTATTAGCATTTGTAATCTAATAGTGTAATATTAACTTATTTTACAATTTATAAAAAACAATCAAAGGTGGGGTATATAGTGAATGTATTAGAGGTAAAAGATGTGTACAAGCGTCTTGGCAAAAGAGAAATTATAAAAGGCATTACTTTTTCAGTAAAAGAAGGAGAAATTTTTGGATTTTTAGGGCCTAACGGAGCGGGTAAAACAACTACTATTAGAATGATGGTAGGCTTAATATCGGCAAGCAAAGGGACTATAACAATTATGGGGAATGAAATACGTAGCGCTAGAGAAAAAGCATTAAGTTGTATTGGCGCGGTAGTTGAAAATCCAGAATTATATACATATTTAACTGGAAGACAAAACTTAATGCAGATTGCAGCCATAAGAAAAATTTCTAAAATTGACGTAGAAGAAGTAATCGGACTTGTTAATTTAAAGGATAGAATAGATGATAAAGTGAAAAAATATTCACTTGGAATGAAGCAGAGATTAGGTCTTGCAGCAGCTCTAATTTCAAAACCAAAACTACTTATTTTGGATGAGCCGACAAATGGGCTTGATCCTACAGGGATAATGGATTTTAGAGATATAGTTAAAAATGCTGCTAAGGAGTTGAAAACAGCTGTATTCATATCATCTCACATGTTAAGTGAGGTTCAGCAACTCTGTGATACAGTTGTTTTTATAAATGGTGGAGTAATAAAGGCAATAGAAAGTATAACGGGTGGAGACGTAAAGCAAGACAAGGATACTGTAGTAATTATTACAAAGGATATTGAAAAATGTGAGGAGACACTCAAAACTCTAACTTATGTACATGAGAGTCATAGAGATGGGGAATCTCTAGTCGTAGAGATTGACGAAGAATCAACTCCAGAACTGATTTTTTCACTTTCGGAAAATAAAATCAGGGTAACAGAAATTTATAAGAAATATAAGGGACTTGAGCAAAGGTATATGGAGCTTGTTGAAGGGGGAATGAGAGAATGATGATATTTACACTTATTTCAAATGAGATAAAAAAACTTATGATGAGAAAGAAGACAATCATTGTGTTTGTAGCGTTTATATTATTAACGGCGGCTATTGGATATGGTACTTATAGGGAAGAAATAAATAGAAAACAATGGTCTAGTCCTGAATTTAGACAGACAAATTTACAAGAATCTATAACGCAACGTAAGCAGGAGTTAGAAGATCCTAATATGACAGAGGAAAGCAAGAAATATAGCAAACACGAAATTATTAGTATGGAGCAAGAGCTTGCCAACATAAAACTGGAAGTCAGTGGGGAAACCGTTGATTGGAAAACTCAGTTAAAAGAAAAGATGTATGAGTCACAAAAAACTATAAATGATAATAGTTTGGGAATAGACATTAGTCAGAAAGATAGAATGAAATTAGAATTACAAAAGGATAAATACTTATATGATAATAATATAAAACCTGAAGAGGAAGGTGTACTTAGTGCATTTAGTTTTATTCGAACACTTTTTTTGGTTCTCGGATCTATATTTATAGCTGTTGGCGTAATGGTGTTTACTGGGGACATGGTTTCTGGTGAATTTACACCACCTACTATGAAAATATTACTTACACAACCTGTTTCAAGAGCTAAAGTACTAGCTTCTAAGTTTATAGCTGTGGCAGGAGTGGCAACGATATTAATATTAGTTGTAGAAATTATATCATTTGTGATAATGGGTTTGATATTTGGATTTGGAAATGCAAACTATCCACTCATAACTGGAACAATTTATAAATGGGATTTGACCCAGAGTATTTATGGTGGACATCCTTTGATAGCAGTGGCAGGATCATCGTATGTAATGACAACGGGGAATTTTGTAATTAGGATGTTCTTAATGCAGACATTATTTATAATAACATGTGTATCAGTTGGATTTATGTTATCGTCCATAGTAAAGAGTAGTATGGTTTCTGTAAGCCTAGGCATAGTTATTGTAGTTGCTCTTACAATACTCGTTGAAATGCCAGCACTTAAAAAGGTAGCACAATATATGTTTACAACTTATGGATCCGTAGGGCCGGTTCTTATGGGTGAGGTTGCAACGAGATATAATAACCCCAATGTAACCACAACATTTGGTATAGGAACTTTGATAGTTACGACCATAGTGTGTTATGTAATAGCGCATGTAGTATTCACTAAAAAAGATATTTTAATATAAATTAAAAGCATTTTATGATGCTCTGGAATAGATATGATTCTTGTTGGAGCTTCATCCTAGGCTGGCAGGCTTCTGCACTTAAAATCCCAATAAAAAACTTCTTAGAAGATCAGTTATTTAAACCTGAACTGGTTAGGAAAAATCTTAGACCAAAAATAAAATTAGGAGAAGGCACCGAAATCGAAGTATTATCTGCTGATTTTGGACGCCAATTACAAGTGTTAATGGTTGATCTTCCTTCAGGTTATCAGGCAGGTAATAACACTCATACAATTTGAGAAAGTGGATATATAATGGACATAGCGATTTCAAACACATCTGAAAAACCAATTTATCAGCAACTTTTTGAATAAATCAGCGCTCAAATTATCAAGGGAGAGATAGAAAAAGGTTATAGCTTGCAAACGATAAGACGAGCAGCTAAGGAGGTAAAACTAAAGAATCTCAACTTTAAAAATTCATTCTAAAGTTGACATTTTTACTGAATCTTCTTATTGATGTCGCAAACAACATCAAGCATAGTAACCTTTCTTAGAGTGTTTTCCATTGCTTCTTGTGCACTGAATAAAGTGACTTCAATAACAGATTGAATGTTAGCACCTATTGGGCAATTGGGATTTGGATTTGGATGAATTTGAAACAAACCACCATCTTCAACTACGTCTACCGCTTTGTATACTTCTAATAAACTTATATCTTCAATATGTTTAGTGAGATACGAACCGCCAGTTCCACGTTTCATATCAACAAGGCCTGCATTCTTAAGCATTCCAAGTATTCTTCTAATTACCACGGAGTTGGTATTCACACTTCCTGCAATCATATCTGAGGTGGGCAATGGATTTGCATAAATGGATACAATAGATAATATGTGGACTGCTACCGGGAATCGACTACTTATTTTCATGACCAAAACCCCTTTTTATCTATTTATTGATTACGAACCATAACTTAAATTATCTCAACTTTTTATTAGGAATTATGAGTTATATACAGATAATGCTATCACATAGATGCTTATCCTTCCAATAGAATTTTATCAAGTGCCTTAAAATTGCTATAGCCTTGTGCTATGATTGTTCGTTTATTATCTTTTTCAAGAATAATTGTTGGAAAACTCTGTACTCCCAATTTTGCTACTTTACTAAAGGATTCAAAAGTTTCTTCCCTCAATTCCTGTGAAAGAATTTTTTTCTCAAAGTCTTCTTTAGAAATACCAAAACTTTCGGTAATTTTACTATAGACAGAAATATCATTCATATCTTCGCCGTTTACAAAGAAGGCCTCCTGTATTCTTTTTACAAAATCAAAGCACATGTCTCTATTTAATTTTTGAAAGAGAACCACTGCTTTTGCACCTGGCAAGCTATCAAGAAGGCTATGATTGTTCTAGCAAATTGCGGATGACAATAATGAAGGACTTCTTGTGGAATATTTTGTTGCAGGAGATTCAAGTAGAGAAAAATTCCAGAATCTTGTTTATGATGTAGTGGTGGCAGGAATAGATATAATTGAAATTGGGAGACTGCTGAATTAGTACACTTAGAAAAATAGCGTTAATCCGTCTATGGTACATGATGAATTAATAGGAAGCTTGCAAATTTATTTATAAAGCATTAGCCACTGAATATCCATATCCATCTATAGGAAGCTTAAAAATTTATACAGACCTAATTTAACAAATCAAGCAATAATAGATGTAAAAGCTGGGAATGTACTTGGACAATATACAAATGACTTGAGTCAGTTACTTTAAAGAAAAAGTATACTTTTGATATTTCTAAAAACCAAAAATTTATTTGAATATGGTATATGATGAAAATGGGAAAGTTAAGAAAGGTGAAGAGCCTACTATTTCAGTAATTAATGGAGTTCGGAGAAAGAAGAATTTATAAACGCATACCGTTTGCTGAGTGGTAAAGAAAGCCAACTGGGTGAGGTGAAAGACCAATTAATCTCCTATAAAAAAAATTCCTTTGGCTATACCTAATATGTTTGCAGGTTATAAAACTCAGAATGACTTAATGTTTTCAATTGTAATGCCTGTAACTAGAAAAGACATTGTAAAAGCCAGAGTGGCAATCATCGTAATCCTAGAATTATTGCATATTGTTATTGCAGTCATCTATGGCGTGATTAGTACTCACTTATATCCGAATTTGACCTATTTTTTCTTTGGACCAACAATAGGCTTTTGGGGACTTTGTTTTATCATGCTTGCTATCTTCAACATTATTTTTATATCTATGTTTTACAAAACAGCTTATAAATATGGTGCAGCAACGATTGCAGGCATTACAGGTGCTGATAATATGGCAACTCAAATAACAATCCTGATTGTAGGAATTGCTATATTTGCAATATTCAGCGTTGTTGCTTATAGTATTGCGATTAAACAATTTGAGAAAGTGGATATATGATGGACATAGCGATCTCAAACACATCTGAAAAACCAATTTATCAGCAACTTTTTGAACGAATCAGCGCTCAAATTATAAAGGGAGACATAGAAAAAGGTTACAGCACTAACGGTAGGGCACACGATATTTCGGTATCCTATGCCTTTTACGTTGTTACGGCATAATGCCGATAAAATTGTAGTAAATATAAATTTGCTGTACCCAAAAGATATTGTTAATATTCATTACATCACAATTACATCACAAAATACGAATATACTAATAGGGGGAGTTGAGGATATTGTTAGAAGGTAAATTTTTCGTCTTAGTCGTAGACGATGATGTTAGAATGTGTAAAGCTATCACAGATTTTTTATACGTTCACGGATATGCTTCTATTGTGGCTGCAAACGGAGAGGAAGCCATAGAACAGTTTTATGCCCATAATAACAGTATTGATATTATCTTGCTTGATGTTATGATGCCTAAAATGAACGGATTTACTGCACTTGAACAACTGAGAGAATTCTCCTTGGTCCCTGTGATTATGTTGACTGCAAAATCGGAAGATACAGATCAACTGCAAGGGTTGCGTAAAGGTGCTGATGATTACATTGTTAAGCCCTTTGCGCCTAGCGTTTTGTTGGCTCGCATCGAAAGTGTGTTGCGCCGTTGCCATCAAAAGGAAGCTCAGACGCTACATTTTAGCAATATATCCATATCTCCTGCCAGTAGGCTTATTAAAATCAATGACCGTGAAGTGCCTTTTACGCAAAAAGAATTTGATTTGCTGCTTTATTTTTGTAATCATTCCAACAGCATAGTAAGCAGAAATCAAATTCTAAATGCTGTTTGGGGGTTTGATTATATGGGAGACATCAGAACGGTGGATACGCATATCAAACAGATTAGAGTGAAAATACAGGATACACCTATAACAATCAAAACGGTTCATGGCATGGGTTATCGGCTGGAGGTGACACATGAAAAAGTCAATAAAACATAAATTAACTTTTTTTGTTTTTTTAATTATTTTGGCCATTATGATTCTTCAGAATATTTTTGGGCATTTCGGAGCGGAACCATATTTTATGGCCCAAAAAGAAAAGAAGATGCTGGAACTTTTTACTGTATTAAACGAGGAGAATAGCGCAACCGATCTTGCCGTTATAGCGGAGGCTTATGAGGATAAGGAAAATATAAGAATTGTTGTACTGGATTCGCAAGATCATGCTCTATACTCCAGTAACGGTACTGGTCTTATATATCTGCAAATGAATAAATATATTTTTTCCTCCCCGCCCACTATCATTGAAATTGTAAATCAAAAAACGGCTCGCAAAAGTCTAATGCTTTTTGGAATCGGTGAAGATGGGAAAAAGTTTATTTTTGATACATCTATTTCGGCAATACAAACTACATCTAAGTTGTTAATGGATTTTAATATTATCATTGTTCTTTTTGTTCTTTTCCCAAGCCTTTTTGCTGTGTATCTGTTTAGTAGGCGATTTGTACAGCCCATAGAGGAAATTTGTGATGTGACAAAGGCTCTTGCGGCATTAGATTTTTCAAAGAAGGCGTGTGAATACAAGCAAAAGGATGAGATCCATCTTCTTTTCGAAAATATTAACTCTATGGCTGAGCAATTAGAGTACACCATAGAAAGCTTAAAGGCAGCAAATTTATCCTTACAAAAGGATGTTGACCATCAAAAGCAGATAGACAATATGCGAAAGCAGTTTATCGCAGACGTCTCTCATGAACTAAAATCCCCACTGGCACTGATTACAATGTATTGCGAAAATTTAAAAAGTGATGATCCGTTGGTGGATCGAGCCTTTTACTGCGACGCTACAATCGACGAATGCTTGCGGTTGGGTGAATTGGTGAAAAATCTGTTGGAAATATCCTCGTTAGAAAATCATCTAACCAAACTAAGCTGTGAAACTGTAAATTTTTCTGACTATATTTTATGGTTGCTTGCAAAGCACAAGGTTTTATTCGACCAGAGAAATCTTAGGTACCATCAGGAGATACAACCGGATATTTATGCTGAGATAGATAAATTTTATATGGAACAGGCCATTAAAAATCTGCTTTTTAATGCCGCAGAATACAGTACTGGTCAGGTTAGTGTGAAATTATATGTTCAGGCCGATGAGCTTTGTTTTTCGATATATAATACCTGCAATATTCTCTCGGACGAATATTTAAAGCTAATTTGGAATTGCTTCTATCGCATGGATACTGCGAGAACCCAAGGAGAGGTTGTTCACACTGGTTTGGGGCTTCATATTGTAAAAACAATCATCTCGGCACATAATGGGAAGAGCGAGACAGAGAGGAAAGATGGAGGTTTGGAGTTTTTTATAAAGCTAAAAACTTTGTAATAGAAGCGAGCAGGAGATTTTATATTAGAACAGGAAATTTATTTATGTTGATGAGGTAGCAGTCTTTCTCCATACGAACCTATAGGATGGAAAAGAATATATCATAAAAATCAAAATCAAAACAAATAAAGAGAGGTAGAAAATATGAAAAAGAAAACTTACACAATTACTGCACTGATAGTTACAGCAGCACTTTTGCTTAACGGCTGTGCACAAGTGCCTAATCTTGGAGCTACAGACATCTCTGGTAACTCTAATATTAACAGTGGAATAGTATTCGTAGGTGGCGAGTTCAATGGAACCGAGTATGTGGGCCAATCAATGGCTCATAGGTTGGGCTTTGAAGATGCTCAAAAATCCATAGTTATGGTTCCTGGACTAGGATTGTCAGCTTACCTCTACACATCCACCCCTGATGGTCGTAATGGTTGGAGTGTGGATTTTGCCAACAATGGCTATAATACATTTGCTATTGACACCAACAATTTGGCAGTTTCCGGTATGGAAATCAAAGATTTTGGGACAGAATCACAGGCGAAACTTTCTACTTGGGGAATAAATAAAATCTGGAAAACATGGGGATTTGGCGATGTACCCAATCAACCTTATGAAACTACACAATACCCAGTTGAAGATATTGAGCAGTTATATGCTTCTTTTTCACCTAAGATTAGTAAATCTCAGTCAAGCGACTCAGATGCAGTAACCCAAGTGCCCAAGACTAAGCCTGCTCTAAAACCTCAAGACGAAGCTTCTAATGAAAAAAATACAAGCCCTGCATCTAGTGCTGATAAAATTGAGGTGGCCAATATTATCGCGCTGTTGGAACAACAAGGACCTTCTGTTCTTATGGTACACTCAGCGGCTGGAGTCACAGGGTTTGAGGTAGTGCGACAAAGACCTGATTTGGTATCCGCATTAGTAGTAATCGAACCTGTTGGATCTCCTACGGATGAAGCAGATTTGAAAGAGCATTTTCTGAGCGTTCCTTATCTTGCCGTCTATGGAGACTTTATTGAGAGCAGAGGACAAACAGGCAGATATGAAAGCTGCAAGAAGACAACGGAAATATTGAACGCCAATGGAGGTTTTGCGGAAGTAGTTACTTTAACCGATCTTGGCATGCAAGGCAACACGCATCTGATGATGCAGGATAAAAACAACAGCGATATTTCAAAAATTATTATTGATTGGTTAAATGAACACGTAAAGTGTGCATCTTCGATAGCTTTAGGCACTCTTTCTTAGTGATTATTATATTTTAACTGGATTAAAGAAAAATAATGAGAAGAGTAATATAGATATAGGGTGGATAGGTTAATATGACTGTCTATCCTATATCTATTTTTGGAATATTCTTATTTATGGGTTTTTAATTTTTCTATGGTACAATAGCATTGGATTCGACATGCTTTTTATATTTAATAAATTAATGATATTTTAGAGAAAATTTAAATTTTAACCATAAATATCTATAAAATATTAAATTTACAAAAGAAGGGGAGGATAAAATGATGAACTTTTTACAATTACTCATCGGAAAAACAAATGACATTTTATGGTCATATGTACTTATTGCACTACTTATTTTCATGGGGTTATATTTTTCGTTTAAAACAAAATTTGTTCAATTTAGATATTTAAAAGAGATGATTTCTCTTTTAACTGAAAGTGTGGCAAAATCCGTTACTAAATCTGGTAAAAAGAAGGGTGTATCTTCATTTCAAGCATTTTGTATAAGTACTGCTTCTAGAGTTGGTACTGGAAATCTTGCTGGAGTTGCTATTGCTATAGCTCTTGGTGGACCTGGTGCAATATTTTGGATGTGGGTAATTGCTTTAATAGGCGGTGCGTCTAGCTTTGTTGAAAGCACTTTAGCACAAATTTATAAAGTTAAGGATAAAAATGGATACAGAGGTGGACCTGCGTACTATATGGAAAAAGCACTTAATAAAAGATGGATGGGAATTATTTTCTCAATATTAATTACTATATGTTTCGGTCTTGTATTTAACTCCGTTCAATCAAACACTATATCGCTTGCTTTTCAAGAAGCCTTTGGGGTTAAAACTCTAATTACTGGTTCGATTTTATCAATATTTACAGCGATTATAATTTTTGGTGGAGTTCATAGGATAGCTAAGGTTACGGAAATTATTGTTCCTATAATGGCTGTCGCATACCTGATAGTAGCAATGTTTGTTATTATTAAAAATATCTATTTTATACCCTCAGTGTTCTCACTTATATTTAGAAATGCTTTTGGATTTGACCAAGCTTTAGGTGGTGGGGTAGGTGCTGCTATTATGATGGGAATTAAGCGAGGTCTTTTCTCAAATGAAGCAGGAATGGGAAGTGCTCCTAATGCAGCAGCAACAGCTGAAGTAACCCACCCTGTAAAACAAGGTTTGATTCAAACTTTAGGAGTTTTTACAGATACAATTTTAATATGTAGTTCAACTGCATTTATAATATTATTATCTGGAAATTATACAACTAAAGGATTAACAGGAATACAGCTTACACAAAGTGCTTTAAGCTCACAAGTTGGGGCTTGGGGAAATACTTTTATTGCTGTATGTATATTCTTATTCGCATTTAGTTCAATTGTAGGAAATTACTATTATGGCGAAACAAATATAGAATTTATTAACTCAAATAAAATATATGTTTTATTATATAGAATTGCTGTTGTAATCATGGTTTTCATTGGTTCTGTAGCAAAAATTCAAATAGTTTGGGATTTAGCAGATTTATTCATGGGCCTTATGGCAATAATTAATTTAATCGCTATATTCCTACTTAGTAAAATTGCTTTTGCAGCATTAAAAGACTACGCTGTTCAGAAAAAGCAAGGCAAGAATCCTGTATTCACTAAGAACTCTATTGAAGGATTAAAAAATGTAGAATGCTGGGATGAAGAATAATCTCCTATTTTAAAAAAACTATGATTTTAAATAATCATAGTTTTTTTTAACGAGATGAGATTTTCCGATGAATCTTTTTCTGTTTAGTCGAGCCATTTACCATCTATCAAATCTTTTGCATCCCTTGTTAATGGAATCAAATCGGTTCTGTCTAAATAGCTTATATCGAATTTCCTGTTGAGTGCTGCGAAATGCTTTACGCCGAAAGCAATCTTGTTTAGATAAGAGTATACACCAATTGCTCCAGGAGAAAAATTGTTTGCTTCCTTGCCATATAGTGCACGTAAATCTGCGAGGTCGCCGAAGATTTCTTCTACTGTAGAGCCATATTTGCTAAATATTTTTGGAACATTGCCTTCATTTATCATTTCGCCTACTTTTTTACTGCTCATCGCAGCAGCCATTGCCGCACGGCAGATGCCTATCGCTGTAATGTTTCCATCTCCATAAGCGAGAGCCTTGAAAACCTGATCTTCAGAAGCAAACCCTCCTGTTATAGTTATTGCCGGAATCCAGAGCCCTTCATTTTTAAGCTTCTGTGCAATGGTGAATATTGCTTCTTCCATGACGACTGTGGGATATGCCCATTCGTTTATCATTTTGGAGGGGCTGTAGCCGCTGCCGCCGCCAGCTCCGTCAAAGGTTATCATGTCAACCCCTGCCTTGCTTCCTAAGCGTATGGATTTTTCAAGATCTTTCGGATCGTAACCGGCCATTTTAAAGTATATGTTCTTTGCCCCCATTTCACGAAGCTTAGCAATTCTTGGTACTAGATACTCTTCTGTCCAAAGAGGGAGCCTGGCATATACATAGAAGTTTGGGCAGATGCCTTCTCTGTATGCTTTTATAACCTCTGGGTCGCTTGGGTCGGGATGAACAAGATTGCCTGTTTCCTGATTTTTGATAGCTTCTTCCATATTCTTAAGGCGTACAATCGGTTGGGTTCCTTTGGCTCCCTGCCCGAATTTTATCTCTATCGCCTCAGCTCCCTGCTTCTTTATAGCATACTCGGGGAGTCCGAGCATATTGTCTTCGACATTGCACTGTAGAATTATTTGTCCATAACCCCTATAGTATTTGTTGAAGGATTCAAGGATTTCTTTTAGCCATGGGAAATTTGTTATCTTTCCGTTTTCTATCTTGAGCTCCGGATCTTTGTTTCTTGCATCTTCACCGATGACGCAACAAACGCCGGCCATTGCCGCTCCAGCAAAATAATCCTCCCAATTGAGCTTGATTAGTGCTGGGAGAATCACCGGTATTGCAAGCTTTACCGGATTTAACTTTCCGAATTCCTGCTCCAAATTGACATTGAAGATATTCGCTTCTTCATATGTAGGATTAACGCCTTCAGCTCCAAAAACTCGTCCGTTGATATTGAAATTTGAATAGTCTAAAGGGTAGTTTTTTTCCGAACCGATTTGGTTTGTTCCTGTGGTGGTAGGGTATACGGTGCGCATGCCCAAAACTGCAGCTAGTCCTAGTTCGCAAATTGTTGTACATTCCTCTGTGCATAGAGAACACATCCCTGATTGAGGTGAAAGTTTGTTGCTTCGATTCTTTGTATCATTGAAAGCCGATGATAATGCTGGTGAATAAGTCATTGTACATCCCCCTTTGAAATATGGTTTTATATGGAATCCTATATAATAATAGGATTAAAATAATAAAATAATAAAATAGTCAAACACTCTTTATTGTAATATTATAACAAATAGGTTGCCCATAAGCAAGAATGCTGGACGGCATCATTTAGACAGCTCTGGGATAACTGGCTTAACTTAAGTATTTACTATAATAATTTATATTTTTTTTTACTGAAATGCGAGTATGCGTTGTACAGTATCTTACATTATATATGTTACAGATATATTACATGGACTACAATAAAAAAATGATGCTGTGATATTACTGTGACTAAGCTAAAGGATAGTTAGTATAACAGGAAGAAATAAATCTTAAAATTGAGGACTTTAATTATCTGCGTAAGTTCCTGCAAGGTACGAAATCTGAGCTATCTCTCTCAATTAACATAAAAAAACCGGTTAAGGTGATTACATATCACCCTAACCGGATATTATTTTTTATTAAACTTCTAGTTTTAACTTTTTTGCTAACCATTGAGCAGTACTTGCCTGAACGGATAGAGTTATTAATATTGCAATAAAAGTTACAGAGGAAATAATGTTAGAATGCAGCACGTGCATTGAAACCATCATACCAGCAAGAGCTGCAGGAATTACTCCTGTTTCCCTAATCCACATCAGATAAATAATTTCTTTAAAATTCCATTTTGCATTTTTATCTAATGTTACACAAAGGAGAACAGATGCAGGCCTTGCTACAAATATAAGAACTCCTACTACTAATATTGCTTGTTTCCAGTATAGTGCAACTGATGCAAAATCTATATGTGTACCCAGTAGAATAAAAATCATCATACGTAGTAAAAGTGTTAAAACTTCCTTAAATCTTGTTTGTGTAATATAAGGTTCATCTTGTATACGAAGTCTAAAGAGTTTCTTATTCCCACAAATAATACCAACAATAAACACTGCCATAAAACCACTAAGTCCAAAATGAGTAGCAATAACGTAAGCACCTGCCACTGATGCTATGCTTATTTCTGCGGGGTTGTCCCTAAAATATCCATACTTATCATGAGTAATAAGCAATGTAGACAGTGTTCCAACAACTAAACCTACTCCTATACCTCCAAAGAAGGTTTTAGCTAATTCTAACAGACTTGTTTGAATTGAAAAGCTACCTCCTTGTATAATTCCTAGTATTGCAAAGGTAATAATTGCGCCTGCTGCATCATTAAAGGCTGATTCAGATATTATAAATTGTTTTAATTTGTTGCTTATTCTCATTTTTTTAAAAAGAGGAATAAGTACCGAGGGATCTGTTGAGGCAATAACTGAACCTAATAATAATGCATACATAAAATCCATCTTAAATATAATTGATGCAAAAAAGCCAGTAATAAAGGTAGATATTAAAACCCCTACTGTAGCCATAAGAAATAATGATACCTTTACTTTATTCAGTATTTTCAACTCGATTTCCCGTCCGCCGTCATATAAAATATAAGCAGCGCCAAATGTTAATATTAAATCATTACCAACAGGGTACCTGCTGATATTCACCAGATTTAAAAAGCTAGGTCCAAGTAAAATTCCTGCAATTATAAACAGTACAACATCAGGCATTTTTATCATTTTACTAAGTTTCGTAAATAAAACCCCTGTAACAATTACTATGGCAAATAATTCTAATATATTTTGAGTTTCCATATGATTTCCTCCATTTGTTATTGTAATAGTACATATAAAATAAAACTTATATAAGTCTAAATTCTTATTATAATGCTTTTAAATATACATCCTCACAAATACTAGCAGACCTACATAAAATGTACAAACTTCAATTTTCAATAGAAAACACCAGACAATCATATATTGACTTAAAAAAACGTTTTCTTCAAGAAAATACTCTATTTTTTCATATTATGACATTAGGGAGCATTTTTATGCAATAAATATTCCCATTTCAAGCATCAGATTTTTAGCAAGTAAAACCTTAATAAAAATTTAAAATAAGTTTTTATACAAATTATATTAAATTTTGATTATTTAAAATATTGTGAAGAGTAACAACAATGGAGGTGTAATCGATGGAAGAGAAAGAGATAAATTTTGGTTGCTGCCTGGATTGTTTCGGAAATTACTCTATGGTAGCAACAGTGAAAAATGACAAAATTATAAAAATAGAAGGAAATAAACATCATCCTTTAACTAAGGGATTAATTTGCGAAAAGGGGAGAAAACATCTGGAGAGAGTATATCATCCTGATAGAATATTAACACCTAAAAGGAAAGTTAATGGCAAATGGGTGGACATAAGTTATAAGGAAGCTTTAGATTAGAAAGTAGTGATTAGAAGGTAAAACATTTCCACATGCGCTTACAGATTTTACAATGGGGTAGTGTCATCAATTTAAAAAATCATGTATCGATTTTATTTTTTGCTATTTTGCGAATGCACTTTTTATTGAATCCAATAAATTAGAAAACATTTCTGATAATTTAGCAAAGAAACCTTTAGCTTCATCACTACTTAATTTATCTTTTAACTGATTAGTTACATCATTTAATTGGTCTTTTAAATTATTGTAGTTAAGGTCTAAGGAATTTATTTTGCTCATTACATCATTTATGTTAGCTATATCTTGATCTGATAATTTACCTTTATATTCTTTAATAGCCTTATTTACTATTTTATTTATTTCTTGGTCTGTTTTAGGTTTTTCTTTTATTACATCTTTTTTTATATCATTCATTAAGTTAGAAGCTTCATTTTGTCCGATTTTTTCAGCAATATCGCCAGTAGTAACTAATTCTTTATTGGCAGCTGATTTTTTATTTTCATCAATCTTTTTTCCTGCACTACTGATTTCAAATCCTTTTAATATTCCTGCAAGAGCAGCAGTTCCTGATACTTCAAATGGTGCAGATGTTTTAACATTAGCATTTTCAATACCAGCTGTAATTAATGCATTTTTTATCATTCCATCATTAACCCAAGTAAGATTATTAGTAGATATCTTTAATCCACCTTTTTCTGTTGGCTCAATATAAGAACATGATATTGCTTTATTACCAAGTTGAGATTCTGATGCAATATTTCCTAAGTATGTATGCTCTTCTTTTGAAGTAATTTCTATTATATTGGCATCATTTTTAGTTACTTCAAAGTATTTTAACATTTCATTTTTTTGAGTATCGCTTAAATCAGCACCTAGAGTAACAGATTTAAATGAATCTGCAAATACTGGAACTCCAGGAAATGATGTAAAAATAACACATAATAATAATAAGGTGATGAGTATTTTTGATATAAATAATTTAATTTTCATAATTTTTATTCTCCTTTATCATGCTTAAACTAATTGTAAAAAATTTGATTTCATTATTTATTATATATTATAGCACAAAAATATTTTTTGCTTATGAGTATTAGAAAAATCCAAAAGCTCAGCCAAGCTTTCTCAAGCGCCCCAGGGGTGTAAATTTTGTAAATTTGGAAATAATCAATTGAAGAAACAGCAATAGAAGCAGGATACTCAATTAAATCTGTAGAAATTTTATTACTAGTTGAGAAATTTAAGGGAAAAAGCTATCCCAATACTTTTAAAAAAGTATTGGGATAGCTTTTGTTATATAAGGCGTAGGATTAATTATGGTTAAAGAATTTTATTAAATTGGATAAAAGTACTTGCTTATTTATTAAATAACTCATATAATACAGAAAGAGAGAATGATAATTGATTTCAATTAAGATTAACTATCATTATAAAATGAAAATAAACATCGTTAAGAGGAGGGAAATATTTTGCGTAAATTATATAATTTAACGTTGGTACTTTTATTAGTGTTCACTGTTAAGTTTACTGTACTTGCAGATGTAAACACAGATTTAACAAAAGCCAATAAACTCGTAATACAGGCTATGGATTTAGCTAAAAGCAATGACCTAGTGAAAGCACAAGAAATATATAATACATATAACAAGGAATGGATTGCGCTAGAAGATGGAGTAAAGAAAAAATCTAAGCAGGCTTATGGGGATATTGAAGATAAAATGGGAATGGTACAATTTTTATTTTCGCAAAAACCTATACAACAAGATAAGTTGCTTGAAGCCTTTGAGGAATTGAAGGAAGTTAATAATAAATTTATAAAAGGTGGATATGATGAAGAAGCAAAGGCTGATACAGGGAAAAAAGCTACAATGCCTGATTTATTATTACTTTTGCAAAAGTCTAAGAAGCAAATAGGTCAGGAGGATTATAACGGGGCCTTAGAAACTATGAAAAAATTTACAACTTCATGGTTAGATATTGAAGGCGTGGTACTTACACAATCTCAGAAGGTATACAATGATTCAGAAAAAGATATGGTTAGCATTAAGGGCTATCTTTCTATGAATTCTCCAAAAGCAGAAGAGGCCATTAAAACTATTGATAAAATGTATGAATATCTAGCACCTTTAGCATCAAAAACATCTTATAATATAATGGATGCGATTACCATTATATTACGTGAGGGACTAGAAGCGCTACTAGTAGTTATTGCATTGTTAGCATTTCTTGAAAAATCAGGAAATGAAGAGAAGAAAGGTTGGATATATGGAGGTGTTGGAATTGGAATAGGAGTAAGTATTGTACTTGCTGTACTTGTTCAAGTTCTCTTTAGTTCAGGAACCTTTGGAAATAATAATTTTCTTATTACAGGATATACAGGAGTATTTGCAGCACTAATGTTAATCTATATGAGCTATTGGCTCCATAGTAAATCTAATGTAGATGAATGGCAAGAATATATAAAAAATAAAAGCACTAAAGCTTTAGCTACAGGCAGTTTATTTTCATTAGGGTTACTAGCTTTTCTAGCTGTGTTTAGAGAAGGAACAGAAATAGTTTTATTCTATATAGGTATGGCATCAGCTATTAAAATTACAGATTTACTTTTAGGGATGTTTATAGGTTTTGTAATATTAGCAATAATTGCAATTCTTATGCTTAAAATAGGCTTACGTTTTCCAATTAAACCATTTTTCTTGATTTCTAGTTTACTAGTATTCTATTTAGGAATAAAATTTACAGGGATGGGTATCAATGGATTACAATTAGGCGGTGTTTTACCTGCTACTACTAGTGAAATTTTACCAACTATATCTTGGATCGCAGTTCATCCTAGTTGGGAAGGCTTTGTTCCTCAAGCCTTAATGGTTATAGGAGCAATTGTTACAGTATTGTGGAGTAAAATAAAAAATAAAACAAATAAACAAAGAAATAAGTAAATAAATTTATATTAATGGGAGGGTACATATTATGTTATCTATTAAAAAATCAACTATTGCAATGGCTATAGTAGTAGCTGTCGCTTTTACAGGTTGTACATCAAAGGGAGCAGAAAATACAAACTCAAAGAAAAGTGAGCAAGTAGAGGTTAAGGAGAGTGCTGAAAAACTTTCTATTACAGAGGGAAGTAAAAAAATGAAATATGCTCTTGAGGAGATGAAAGAGTACTTAGAAGAGAAAAAAGATGATAAAGTTATAGCAAAAGCAGAAGAAATGCATGAGGTATGGGAATTAGTTGAAGATGACGTAAAAGAAAAATCAGCTGAACTATACGAAAAAGCAGAGAGTCCAATAGGAGTTATTAAAGCTGGAATCAAAGTTAAACCATTAGATGAAAAGACTTTAAATTCAGCTAGTGAGGAGTTAAATAAAGTACTAGATGAAATAGAAAAATTAAAGTAGAATAATTATGTGATACAATACAATCCCTTTGAAATCACAAAATGTAATGGCGTATATTATCATAAGATAGTATACGCCATTATATTTTATATGATTTATACTTTAAATAAATTGATGAACTTACTGGACTTTATCGGATAGTAGACTTTATGAACAAAAAAAACAAAGAAAAATGAATCAAATTATAGCTACTTCCTAGGATACTTTATATATTGGGAATGACTAATGTAACGCTCCTTTATTTTCAACATATTATGTAGAAGGTCTAAATACCTGAAATAAAGTAACTAATAATTACGCTACTCTATTTTATTTCTTATACTAAACTTTTATATTAAAGGAGTATTTATATATGAAAACATACGATAACCGTGACAAATTGAAGATGATAAAGCATTTTTTTATTTTTAACATGTTACAACAACCATCTTGTTTTATAAATATTAATAAATCAGATAAAAAAAGCTCAATTAATATCAATCAAGAAAATAGATTTCAAAATAACTTATCTACAGAAAAGGGTTCAAAGGATAATATGAACACAGAATTTATACCGAAAGTTCAGCAAGCAATCAGTGAAAATGACTCAGAATCTATGATTCCTGTCTGTGATAAATTAACTATGGCAAAATTTCTTGTCCTTTTAAAACTTTTACAACAGCCACCTTATAAAAATGTTAATAGAACATTTAAAAACAGCCCAATAAAAATTAAGAATGAAAACAAAGCAACATCAAATAAGTTAAGTTTGATTAAAAATTCAAAAAATAAATCGAATGCAAAATTTATGTTTTTTATTAAACAAGTAACTTTTAAAAACAATTCACAATCTATAAAGAAAAAAGGTGGAATTAATACTGCTTTAGATGATATTTATGAAATTCGTGAAAATGAAAATGCCGATTACTTTGAAAACTTAATATCAACGCCACCCATTATAATAGAAGAAAAAGATATAACAGATATTCCTATTGAATAACATTAGTAGGTAGATTTAATAAGAGTAGTGTTATTAAGAAACACTACTCTTTATTTTTTTCATTCATTCTATCTAGTAAGTCACCATCTGATTATCTTCATAAACAAGAAGTATTCCCACCAAATCTTCACCTTTTAAAGGGGCAAATTCTGGATTCAAAACTTTCATTGGTTTATTCCATAAATCATCAACATTACCTAAATTATCTTTAATTAAGTTAGTTGTATGATCATTTGAAATTCCACACTATGTAACAAGTCACTTACATTAAAAAATTTATAAGAAAATAAAAACATTGACAAAATTCGACCATTATAGTAACATAAACACAAACGATAAGTGATTAAAATGAATTAATGTTCGTGAATTTGCGAAGAAATACCAATTTGTTTTGCCACATTATTGGGTTTGTAAAATGAAAATAAATTATATATACCAAAGTAAAAACCATATTAAGATAAAATTTTAGGAGCGTTAAATCTATGAAGAAAAAATGGACCTACGTATTATTTGTACCGTGTTTAATATTAGTAGCTTATTTTCTTATAGTACCTTTAGTTAGTACTATAATACCTACTTTTAATATTGATGGAAGTTTTAGTTTAGATCATTATTTAAATTTCTTTAAAGATAAGTATACGCTGGAGATATTTTATAGAACCTTAAGAATTGCTTTAATATCATCTGCAATATGTATGGTTATTGGAGTTCCAACAGCGTATTTTGTGTCTAGAACTTCAAAGAAAACTAGAGGATTATTAATGGCAGTAACCATATTCCCTATTCTTACAAATTCAATTGTTCGTTCGTTTGCTTGGATGAGTATTTTAGGTAAAAATGGAGTCATAAATAAAGTTTTACTTAGCCTCGGATTTATTAACGAATCAATAAACATGATGTATACAGAAGGTGCAATCATAGTAGGTACAGTTTATTTATTTTCACCACTAATGATAATTTCTTTAGTTGGAGTTTTAGAAAATATAGATAATGACTTATTAGAAGCAGCAGAAAGTTTAGGAGCTAATAAAGTGAAGGCCTTCTTTAAGGTTATATTCCCACTGAGCTTACCAGGATTAATAGTTGGAACAGTCCTTGTATTTACAGGAGCACTTACTGCGTATACTACACCACAATTATTAGGTGGTAATAAAAATACGGTATTATCCACATTGATTTATCAAGAAGCTATGACTTTAAGTGACTGGCAAGCGGCATCAGTTGTTGCAACAATAATGATAGTTACAACATTATTGGTTATAAAAGTAATAAATTTATTAGCGTCTAGATTAGATAAGAGGGGATTATAACATGAAAGGAAGAGACAGTAAATTACTTACTATATTCGTAGTATTAGTATACATATTTTTACTAGCACCATTAGTAATTGTAGCTTTAACAAGTATAGGAACGGAAAGTTATATTGCTTTCCCACCAAAGGGATTTAGTCTTAAGTGGTATGCAAATGTATTTCAATCAGATATGTTTATGAATACAATGTTTATTAGTTTTTTAGTATCCTGCGCGGCTACATTATTAGCATTGTTAATTGGAATACCAGCAGCTTACGGATTAAGCAGATTTGATTTCAAAGGAAAGGATATTTTAAAGAGTTTTTTCTTTTCACCATTAATAATACCAGGAGTTGTTGTTGGTTTTGCATTATTTCAGTTTTTAGTAATAAAATTAGAGTTTTCAGTATACATGAGTTTGTTTTTAGGACATACATTGGTAATAATACCTTACATAATCAGAGTTGTTGGTTCAAGCTTAGAGGTATTTGATTATTCAATAGAAGAGGCAGCGATGAGTCTTGGATATACAAAAGTCAATACTTTCTTTAAGGTAGTTATCCCAAATATAACTTCAGGAATTATAGCAGCAGTTATGTTAGCAGTTATAAGCTCCTTTAACAATGTGCCTGTATCAATATTTTTAACAGGACCAGGAGTAAGTACGTTGCCAATTAGTATGATGAGCTATGTAGAGTATAATTATGATCCGACTGTATCAGCACTATCGGTTATATTAATGTTAATAACAATTGGAATAATGTTTGTAGTAGAAAAAACCTTAGGATTAGATAATTTTTCTTAGGCGCAATATTTTCGTTATATGCTTTAAATAATGTTAATGAATTTGGAGGTAACCCATGAATTTAATAAACTTAAGAAATATCGCAGTATCATACGATGGGAAAAATAATATATTACAAAATTTAAATTTAAGCATTAAAAAGGGGGAGCTTGTATCTCTTTTAGGTCCTAGTGGATGTGGTAAAACTACAACATTAAGAGTAATCGCTGGTTTTATACAACCATCTAATGGAACTTTTATGCTAGGAGACAAGGATTATACAAGGGTACCTGTTCATAATAGAAATTTCGGATTAGTATTCCAAAGCTACGCACTATTTCCACACTTAACCGTAGAAGAGAATGTGGCATTTGGTTTGAAAATGAAGAAGTTATCAAAGGATGAAATAAAGAAAAAGGTAAAAGACATATTAGAAGTAGTTGATATGACTCAATATGCTAAAAGATATCCAAAGGAACTTTCGGGTGGACAAAGACAGAGAGTTGCTACAGCTAGAGCTTTAGTAATAGAGCCAAGTTTATTACTTTTAGATGAACCTTTAAGCAACTTAGATGCAAAGCTTAGATTGAAGATGAGAGTTGAAATAAGAAAGATTCAACAAAGCTTGGGAATTACTACTTTATTTGTTACCCATGATCAAGAGGAGTGTTTCTCCATATCAGATAAAGTAGCAGTAATGAACAAAGGTGTAATAGAGCAATTTGATACTCCAGAAAATATTTACTCAAATCCTGCCACGGAGTTTGTTGCTAGATTTGTTGGATTTGAAAATTTTATAGATTTAAAGAAGGTACAAGAGGGAGTATATGAAAGTAATAAAGGATTAAAGTTTAATGTGGAAAATGCTAAAATAGACAAGGCAGAAGTTAAAGGTACAATAAGACCAGATGACATAAGAATAGAATCAGGAAAAAATTTAAATACTATAGAAGGAACTGTAGAAATAAGAACATTTTTAGGAAAATTTTATCAGTATAATGTAAATACTGCTGTGGGAACTTTAGTAGTAAATAGCGAAAGCGATGTAGTTTATTCAAAGGGAGATAAAATAAATCTTTACTTGCCGGATAATAAAGTAGTATTAGTATAAACTGAAATGAATATTATTAATTTCAGTAATTTAGGGGGAATAAATATGTTAAAAAAATCTTTATTATTAACAGTAGCTTTAGGACTCGTAACAAGTATGTTTGTTGGGTGTAGTAGTGGAGCAGCACCTGCGGATGAAAAAAAGGATCTTGTAATTTCAACTTTTGGATTAAACGAAGATAAGCTAAATGAAAATGTATTTAAACCTTTCGAGGAAGAACATGGAGTTAAAATAGTATTAGAAACAGGTAATAACGCTGATAGATTAACAAAACTTAAAAACAATCCAAAATCAACAGTCGACTTAATATATTTAGCTGAAAGTTATGCTGCTCAAGGAATAGAAGCAGGGTTGTTTGAAAAAATTGACTACAGTAAAATTCCTAATAGCGAAAATATTATAGATAAGGGTAAAGTAACAGTAGAAGAAGGATTTGGTCCAGCATATACATTAAACAGTATAGGAATAGCTGTTAATCCAAATAAGATAGATTTTGAAATAACTTCTTTTGAAGATTTATGGAGGCCTGAACTAAAGGGTAAAATAGCTATACCAGATATAACAACAACTTTTGGTCCAGCTATGGTTTATATAGCAGCTCAAAAGGCCGGAGTAGATGTATCTAAAGATAATGGTGCAGCTGCATTTAAAGAATTAGAAAAGTTAAAGCCTAATGTGGTTAAAACTTATAGTAAATCTTCAGACCTAGCTAACATGTTTGCTAGTGGGGAAATAACTGTAGCAGTAACAGCTGATTTTGCTTATGGAATGATTACTAATGCATCACCAGAAATAAAGCTTATAACTCCACAGGAAGGAAGATACTTAAACTTTAATTCAGTAAACATAAATAAAAATTCAGGAAATAAGGAATTAGCTTATGAGTTTTTGAATTATCTTTTAAGTGAGGAAGTTCAAAATAAAACGGCTAAAAATTTAAGTGAATCACCAATAAATAAAAATGTTTCTTTAACTGACCAGGAAAGCAAGAACTTAACTTATGGGTCAACAGCAGAAAATGCTAAGACTATAGATTTTAAAGTGGTTAATAAATTAATGAGTGAATGGATAGATACTTGGAACAGGACTATGAACTAATTATATAGCTAAAAAAAATAACTAGTCAAAATCTTTATGATTGAGACTAGTTATTTTTGAAATTTAGGTAGAAAGATAAAAAATAAGTTTGTATAATATTAAAGAGGTGAATTATGGAAGTTGAATTAATAGTTAAGAATATCAGGGTGTATAATAGTTATTTTAAGAAATTCATTATTGCAGACGTAGCAATAATGGAAGATAAATTTTTATACATAGGTAAGGAATATGAAGATAAGTTAAGTGCTAAAGAAGTTGTAGATGGACAGGGGAAATATATGATTCCTGGCCTTATTGACATTCATATGCATATAGAGAGCTCTATGACTATTCCTAGTGAATTTTCTAAGGCTGTTATACCACATGGGGTAACTACCGTGGTGGCTGATCCGCATGAGATTGCTAATGTTTTTGGTGTAGAGGGGATAAAAGCTTTTATAAGTGAAGAGGAAAAAATAGATATATTTTATGGAATACCAAGCTCAGTGCCATCAACCTCAAAGAAATTTGAAACCACAGGCGGATTTATAAGTGACAAAGAGGTTAGTGAGCTTTTAGCATATCCAAAGGTTATTTGTTTAGGCGAGGTAATGAATTTTAAGGATTTAATACAAGAGGAAGATTCTAATATAAAGAGAATCATAAATCTAGTCAAGAAAGAAAGACATAATTTACCAATAGAAGGTCATTGCCCTAAGATTGAAGGTTTAGATTTAGCTATGTACATATATAGAGGGGTGGATGGGGATCATACTCAGCAAAGTTTAAAATCCATAGAAGAAAAAATAAGTAATGGAATGTTTTTAGAAATACAAGAGAAATCTATGAGTGAAGAAAATATGAATTATTTAAGGGATAATAAGTTATATGAGCACTTTTGTTTGGTTACAGATGATGTAATGGCTGACAAGCTAACAAGTGGACATTTAAATAAATTAGTGAAGAAAGCTATGGATATGGGGATTAGTGAAGAAAACGCTATATATGTAGCTACATATACTCCTGCTAGAAGAATGGGGCTCTTAGATAGAGGAGTTATTGCCCCAGGAAAAATTGCAGACTTTGTATTATTAAAAGATGTTAAAGAGTTTAAAATACACTCAGTATATAAAAATGGAAAAGCGTTATATAATAAGGACGCTAGTGAAGGGAATAGTTCTTCACAAATAAATACAAAAGAAAGATTTCCTGGGAAATTTTACAATAGCATAAAGTTGAATCTTTTAAATAAAGACGATTTTAAGGTAGAAACCCCTATATTAAATGGAGAACTTATTTGTAGAACAATGAAGGTGGCTCCAAATACAACATTTACTGAAGAGGGAGAAGTTATAATTAACTCAGTAAATGGGCAACTGCAATGGAAAAAAAAAGGTTGCGCCTTGATAGCAGTCTTTGAAAGATATGGAAAAACTAAGGGCAAAGCCTTTGGAATAGTAGATGGTAGTATAATAAAAGAAGGAGCTGTTGCTACTACTTGGGCTCATGACCATCATAACCTTATGGTAATGGGAAGAAATGTTGAAGATATGATAGTGGCGGCTAATGAAGTTATAAACTGCAAAGGCGGATATGCAGTGGCAAATAAAGGTCATATTCTAGGCTTAGCACCACTACCAATTGGTGGAATAGTAAGTGATGTTCCTATAGAGGTTTTAGGAGCTCAGTTAAAAAAAATAAGAAAAGCTATGAAGCAACTAGGATATGACCATAACAATGAAATAATGTCATTTAGTACATTATCTCTACCAGTTAGTCCGGCCTTAAAGATAACTGATAAGGGATTAATAGATGTTAAAAAACAGGAGATTGTTTCATTGTTTAAAGAAAGTAGTGGAAGATAAAATAAGAAAATTGGTGGTATTAGGATATGAAAAAAGTAATAGAAGATAATAAAATTTTAATAAAGAATGTAAATATAATTACTATGAATAAGGATAAAGAAGTTATAGAAAATGGTACTCTCGTAATAGAGGGAGATGAAATAAAGGCAGTTGGAACCGCAGAATTAGAAAATCAGTTTCAAGGGTATAAGGTAATAGATGGTGAGGGTGGAATATTAATGCCTGGCATGATTAATTGTCATTGCCATGTTTCTATGGTTCCATTTAGAAGCCTTGCAGATGACTGCAAGGATAGATTAAAAAGGTATTTATTTCCATTAGAGAGTATGTTAGTGAATAAGGAATTAGTTTATATAGGAGCGAAATATGGAGTGGCAGAAATGTTGCTTGGTGGAGTAACTACCTATTGTGATATGTATTATTTTGAAGATGAAGTGGCAAAGGCAACAGCAGAGTTAAATATGAGGGGAATACTATGTAATAGCATAATAAACTTCCCAGCACCAGATGCGCAGGAGCCCTTTGGTGGTTTAGATTACTCTATAGAATTTATAGAAAAATGGAAGGGTCATGAATTAATAACACCAGGAATAGCTCCCCATGCACCCTATACCAATAGTGATGAAAGCTTAAAGAAGGCCTATGAAATATCTAAAAAATATGAGGTGCCTTTTACTATGCACTTAGCAGAAATGGACTTCGAGTTTAAAAAATATAAGGAAGAATTAGGGCTAACTCCAGTGGAGTATGTGGAAAGTCTCGGAATACTGGATTCTAACTTTATAGCAGCCCATGCTGTAACCTTAGAGAACCAAGATATAGATATACTTAAAAAGCATAATGTTAAGGTAAGCCATAACATAGGAGCAAATGCTAAAGGAGCAAAAGGGGTAGCACCCATAGTAAAAATGAGAGAAAAAGGTATAGATATAGGTCTAGGAAGTGACGGTCCAATGAGCGGAAACACTATGGACATAATCACTCAAATGAGCCTAGTGGGAAAAATACAAAAATTAAGTAATAACGATAGAAGTTTATTTCCAGCAGTAGAATTAGTAGAAATGGCAACCATGGGAGGCGCGAAGGTATTAGGATTAGAAAATAAAGTGGGATCCATTGAAGTGGGTAAAAAGGCAGATATAACCTTAATAGAAACTAAATCAGTAAATATGCAACCAATATATGATTACTATTCAGCAGTGGTATATTCAGCTAATGCAGGGAATGTTGATACAGTAATAGTTAATGGTAAGGTTGTAGTTAGAAATAAGGAATTGGTTTCTGGGGACTTTAAGGATATAAGAAGTGAACTTTTAAGATTGAAGGACAAGATTGAGAAGGTAGCTGAAAAATTGTAAATAGATATTATTCGTTCGTATATGGTTCATTAAGAGACATTCAAATAAATAACAAGTCTGTAGCAAACATAAACTTCAGTTTCTGTTATGACTTTTGAGGTCGTAGTAAAAACTGGAAGTTTTTGCTTTCTAAATAGTATTAAGCTAAACATGTATGTAGCCAATATTGATTATACTTAGCCATGCGTATCTGAATGCGAAATATCGAATTAATTAAACAAATATGTAGGAATATGAAGATAATCTAGTTAGAATACCTATGTTATGAAGTTGTGATCTTATTTATGTGATAGAATACTCCTTGTCGTCGCAAGCGAGTGGCGAAGTACACTAAAAGTTAATTACTTATTAATATGTTTTCTAATGAAAATAAAGAAAATTTATTTTTAAAAAAGTTGTTGACAAAACAAGAAATATAAAGTAAAGTAGTAGAAGTCGTCACATGATGACTTAGCGAATTGGTCTTTGAAAATTAAACAGAGAAATAGGTAAAGAAATGAAATAATATTTTATTTTAACCAGTTAATTACTTTAGTAAAGTAATATT